>PMLN01000033.1:2480-6263 GCA_003158885.1 Anaerolineae bacterium | reverse complement strand
TTGGCGCGGCGCGCGTGGGCCTTGGGGTGACGACGGCCGGGGCGACCTTGCTCGGCCCGGGTCTGGCCCGTTCGGGCGGAGAGGGGACAGTCAGCCTGGAAAGCTCCGTCCACGCTGGGATGGGCGTGCTGGGGGGACTGCTGGCCGGTGCGGGCTTCGCTGTGGAATATGCCGCCAACGTAGACTCCCTGGTCTGGGGCAAGCTGGTGGCGAACACTGCCATCAACCCGCTGACGGCGCTGCTGCGTGTTCCGAACGGCGCGCTGCTCGAATGGCCTGCTGCGCGCGCCTTGCTGGCCGAACTGGCTGCTGAAACCGCCGCAGTGGCAAAGGCCCTGGGCGTGGAGCTGCCCTATGCTGACCCGCTTGCGTTCGTCGAGCATGTGGCGCGACAGACGGCGGCCAACCGCTCGTCCATGCTGCAGGACGTAGAGCGTGGCCGGCCAACGGAAATCGATGCCATCTGCGGGGCGGTAACCCGCCTGGGGGAAACCACCGGCGTCCCGACCCCGGCCAACCGCATCGTCGCGCAGTTGGTCGGCGCGCTGAGCTCCACAATCACCTGATAAACGCGCAGGTTCATGGGCCCGTCCATTTTCGTGATAATATTTTAACGTTGGTTAAAGGAATGCTGTTTTGTGCCCGGTGTAATACAGGTGTACTGCGCGAGTTGATCGCGGCTGTTTTCTTTTCGGAGGCCTTGGATGCGTAATAGAGCCGTTCTTCTCTTAATGATGCTGGTCCTGTTGGTATTCCCTGCAACCGTGAAAGCCGGGCCGGTGCATGGAGCCTCGCGTGCGCAGGGTGTCAAGTTGGCGCTTTTGCACGTCAGCATCTGGCCCGAATATGAGTACAGCGCCGAGAAACCCGGCACGATCAACGTATTGGTAATCAACCGTTTCTCGATCGATTCGCAAGGCACGAAGTTCCCGCTCAAGGTCAAGCTGCAGATCCCCGCGACGGCAATCCAGCCGCACGTGGTGGCCGTGGGACAAACCCCCGAGACGGTGTCGGACTCCAACGTCGAGTTCTCACTCTCTGCGCCGTCCAATGGCTGGATCGACGTGCTCGTCACCGCCACCGGTCCCGCCATCCAAATGGAATATTACGATTACAACATCGTCCAAAGTGGTGACGCGCGCGAATACGTCTATGAGTGGCCCGGTACCTATGCCGTCGGCACTTTCCGCCTGGATATGCGCGTGCCGATGCATGCCACGAACATGCACAGCGATCCTGTCGTACCGACGAGCGGGACGGACCCCGATGGCTTCAAGGTCGGTGAGATGACCGTGCCCGGGTTGGCCGCAGGCAAGGTTTTTACGCTGAAGATCGACTACAACCGTGAAACCGACGAGCCCAGCACGTCGTTCATGCACGTCAAACCTTCGGTGCCTTTGGACCAGCCGGTCAGCGGGCAGTTCTCGCTGGCAACCTACGCGCCCTGGCTGGCGGTAGGGTTCGTGCTTGTGCTGCTGATAGTGGGGGCGGTGTGGTATTGGCTCTCGGCCCATGATGGTGAGAGTTCGCGCCGGCCCCGCAAGCGCCACGCGGCTGTGAGCGCCGCTCCGCCAGACAGCACGGGGGAAGTTTACTGCCACGAATGCGGAAAACGTGCCCAGGCTGGCGACCGTTTCTGCCGCACCTGTGGCACGCCGCTCAGGCACAGCGAATAGCACCGGGTTCCGGCTCGGGTTATTTTCCGTGGGCATGGTTGGTTGAGTATCGTCCAGTCATCCTTCCTGTAACACTTTTTTTCCCTAACCCGGACAGGGTTCTCAGTTGCTCTGCGGAAGCCCCCGATGTTTTATACCCATCGCGGTCACAAATTGCGCTTTTTATCGAGCAGGAAGGCGCAATTTGTGACCGTGGGTATTATACCAACAATGAAAAAATTATCATTTATCTCCCGCATCGCGCTCCTGCTTGGATTCCTTTTTACACTCGATAAACTGCTGGCGTTTGTGCGCGTCATCATCATCGCGCGCGCCTTCAATCTATCCTTTGAACTGGACGCCTTCAACGCGGCGGACATCCTGCCAACGTTGTTGACAGCACTGATCTCCGGCGAAGCGCTGGCAGTGGCTTTCATCCCCGTGCTCATACAAACGCTGACCCTGCGCGGCCGTGAAGCGGCCTGGGATTTGTTCTCACGCGTGGTCAACCTGGCGTTCATCCTGACAGGCGCGCTGGCCGTGATCGCCGCGATCTTTGCCGATCCCATCGTGCGCCTATGGATGCCGGGCTTCACGGCAGATCAACAACACATCATTTCGTTGTTGATGCGCCTGGATCTGATCGCCTCCTGCATTTTCTCGATCAGCGGCCTGGTGGTTGGCGGATTGCAGGCAAACGAACATTTTCTTTTGCCGGCTCTGGCTCCCATCCTGTACAACATTGGACAGATTTTTGGCGCGGCCATTCTCGCGCCGGCAACACCGCTTCATTTCGGGCCTTTAACACTGCCGGCTCTTGGACTCGGAGTATACGGACTGGCTTACGGAGTCATTCTCGGTGCGGCGCTGCATCTCTTGATCCAAATTCCAGGCCTCATTCGCTATGGCTTTCGCTGGACTCCATCGGTCAGGATCAACGACCCGGCCATGATCGCTTCCCTAAAAGTCATCGGGCCGCGCATCGTCACCGTTCTAGGCATCCAATTGATGTTCGTGGTGCGCAGTTATCTTGCCTCGAGGCTGGGACAGACCGGCGCGATCACCTCATTGTCCTACGGCTGGATGATCATGCAAGTCCCCGAAACTTTATTGGGAACCGCAATTGCCACTGCGTTATTACCGACCCTGTCTGAACTCGCGGCACGCGCCGACTGGGACGGATTCCGCCAAACGATCGAAAAAGCCATCCGGGCCTTGATCGCGTTAAGCCTGCCGGCCGGTGCAATCATCGCCGCCGGAATTCATCCGCTCCTGCGGGCGGCCTTTCACTTCGATGAAGCCGGCACGAATCTATTAACCGCCACCACCCGCGTCTACATGCTGACGCTTTGTGGTTACGCTCTTCAAGAAGTGGCGGCACGCACATTCTATGCGCGCAAGGAAGCGACGATCCCGCTGGTAACGGTTCTGATCCGCCTGGCGGTCTATTTGATCATCGGCATTTCAGGGTTGATCTTCTTCAAGTCAATCGGCGCGCCGGTGATCGCGGCTGCCGAACTTTCCCTGACCGTTGAAGCCATTGTGATGCTTATCATCCTCAACCGTCGAATGAAAGAGCCGGTCAGGATTGACGGCGTTCTGCTCAAAGGGCTGGCCGCCGCTTTATTGGGCGGCGGAGCGGCTTATGCTTTGGCAGTGATGCTTCCGGGCAGCGCAGTCGTCACCGCCATCCTCGGAATGACCGTTGGTACAATCATTGCGCTGGTCATCGTGCAAAAGGAAGTGCGCCTGCTTTTGAATTTATAACTGATGTTACGCACCGTCCCGAAGGTTTGGGCAAAAAACCGGCTTGAATTACGGCAACCTTCGGGACGTTTTGCGTAAGGTGAGTTTATAAGTCGGCGGTATAATAGCGAGCATGTCTGAAAACCTAAGCAATACCCAACCTATAAAACCAGTAAAGAAGGCGTCACGCTGGCGCTCCATTTTGACCGGTCTGCTCGGCGTAATCATTCTGCTGGGACTGGCCGGCTGGGGCGGCTATGAAAATGCAATCGTCATCCGCACTCAAGCCAAGGAACAGATCGTTAGCAGTCAATTAATGGATCAGTTCAAGCTGGCATTGGTGGACGAACAATTCAAACGTTACGATGAAGCCCAACAACGC
>PMLN01000033.1:248-2467 GCA_003158885.1 Anaerolineae bacterium | reverse complement strand
ACGCCGGATATACGCGGTGAGCAGGCCATGTTCGCCACCGCACAGCAGTTGATCGCCACCGGCGATTGGCCCAACGCGCTCACGGAGTTGGATCAACTCCGCAAGAAAAGCCCGACCTTCAACACCTCACAAGTGGACGGCATGTATTATTACGCGCTTCGCAATTATGGCATGAACCTGATCCAGAAACAAGGCAACCTAGAAGGCGGAGTCTACGAGTTGACGCTGGCCGAGCGTTTTGGTGGCATCCCGCTCGATCATGACGCCAGCGCATTACGAGATGGTGCGCGTCTGTATATTGACGCGGCCAGCTTCTTCGGATTAGATTGGGCCACAGCCGCCAACGAGTTGCAGCAGGTGTATACCGCTTATCCGGCTCTGTGGGATGGCACGATGACCGCCGCCCAGCGATACCAAATCGCGGCAGAGCGATACGGCGATCAACTCTTCACCCAGAACCGATTCTGTGATGCGGTCAAACAGTACCAGGGGGCGCAGGGTATTGGGAACCTGGATCAAACCGCAGCAAAGAATTTCAAACAGGCCTACGCCGCCTGCTATCCGGCGACCGCCACACCGATCATCATCATCATCCCAACCCCATAACGATGCCAGCCGTCCCTGATTGGGCCATCACCCTGACGTTCTGGATCCACTTCCTGGCGGCGGTCACACTGGTTGGGAGTTTGGTCGCGACATCCATGCTCGTATTACCCGCGGCACGGACACTGGATCTGGTGGAACAGCTGAATCTGATCGCCAGCATCCAAAAGCGGATGGAGCCGGCCGCATGGTTCAGCCTGAGCCTGCTGATCGTGACCGGTTTATTCCAGATGAGCGTCAATGTTCATTACAACGGTTTTCTCTCCGTAAGCAGTCAATGGACAATCGCTCTTTTAACCAAACACATCCTGGTGATCGCGCTGATCGTAGTCAGCGCAGTGCAAACGTGGGATGTGCTGCCATCCATCCGCCGACTGATCCTTAGAAAAGACCAGGCCAGCCAGGAAGAGGCCTCGAAATTGCAGCGCCGCGAAACATGGCTTTTGCGCGCAAATTTGATATTGGCAATTTTGATCCTGGGAGCCACCGCTTTCATGAGAACCGCATGATCCACCCAGCCGCGCGCCGCGCCTAATCGTCGAGGCTGTTTCACCGTTCGGCTTAAATTATTTCATCCGGCAAGGTGCAGGACGCCGGATGTTTTATTTGGGGGAATCGTAGAATACGTCCGGCTCATTGGGATAATAAAAAAGAATTCGGCGATCCGGGAAATCCTTCTTCAATGCAAGGTCGGTATTCGGGTCGCGTGAAAGAGCAAAAATAAAAGGCGAGGTTAAACCGGCATTCTCCAATTCAAGCAGGCCGCCGTATTCCGTCCATTCCTTTTGAAAATGAACCACCACCAAAGCGGGCGCCAGCGCCCGGGCTTGAACCGATTCAAACGGAGCGAGCATCGAGCGGCTGATACCGTAGAGACCGGTCATATCGTTCAGCCGCTTGGGTAAATAAACAACCAGGTTGCAGCCGACCAGAAAGATTCCGAACAACAGCGCGGCGGTTTGCAGCCATTTCCGCAGCGGCCCGGACTTGACGATGTTTTCCCCCAGCCAGAACATGCCCGCTGCAGTAACGAGAGTCAGGCTATAAAAACCTTCATAGTAATAACGGGGCCCAAAAAGATTCGAACCGACCCAATAGGTCATATAAATCAAAAGCAGGGATGGAAAGACGGAAGCCATCAGCCATTTGCGCCAATTCCTTCCCAAGGCCCATACGCCAAAAGGCAGGAACAACCAGGAAACATGTCCCCATCCAAAGAAATCGCCCCACCCCGAATTTAGGCTGCTGATCAAATTGATCCTGGCCCAGGTCAAATTATGACCGCCCGGTTCGGTTCCAAAACCAGGACCGAAACCGACCTTGTCATAGGACCACCAAAGCGTATAAGGATTCAACAAAGGATTACCGGTTACCGCAAACTGCCAGAGAGGAATTAAAGCCGCGACGAAAACAGCCAACAAGCCAATCGNNCCCACTGCGGTCAAAGGGCGGGTCAATG
This sequence comes from Anaerolineae bacterium, assembly GCA_003158885.1. GTDB lineage: Bacteria > Chloroflexota > Anaerolineae > Anaerolineales > Villigracilaceae > Fen-1038. The sequence goes on along the minus strand of PMLN01000033.1, from coordinate 405 downwards.
CCAGGAGACCAAGGCTGAGGCCCGCGACACAGACGGTCACCCAGCCTGGAGGAAATTCTTGAAACACAACCTCCAAAGAACGGGGGCAAGCGGACACGAAGTCCACGAAGGTTTTGGCTTTACGCCCCGCGCGTCCTTCAGGCCGGACTGAATTAAA
>PMLN01000033.1:0-170 GCA_003158885.1 Anaerolineae bacterium | reverse complement strand
GGGTTGACCCAATCACGCACATGAAGCAGCAAACCGAAAGCCAGAACCACCGGCCAGCCGGGCGGATATTTTCCAAATCGCTGGCCGTTATAGTCCACAATAAAAGGAACCATCAGGCTATTTGCATCAGGCGGAGTAGGAAGAGCAAGTTTGCCCTGTGCCAAAGCCTG
>PMLN01000278.1 GCA_003158885.1 Anaerolineae bacterium | reverse complement strand
ATGACTTGTTCGCTCGTCATTACCTGGCCGTATGATTTAAGTGCGGCCAGAAATGCCTTGTGCACCTGGTCGGCCGGGATGGTCGTATCGCCGTATTTCAGGTCGCGTGTAGCGCAGGCATCTTCTGCGACGATCACCTGAAAACCGAAGTCTGCTGCCGCGCGGGTTGTGGCGTCGACGCACATATGGGTCATCATGCCGGTAATGATGACCCGCTCGATACCCCAGCCTTTGAGCATCTCGAGCAGGTCCGTCTCGCGAAAGGAATTTGGATAATGCTTCACCACCAGCGGCTCACCCACGAAATGCGGAACGGCATCATGGATATCGGTGCCGTTGGTGCCTTGAATAAAAAAGGTGGCGTCAAGCTTGATGGCCACATGCTGGATGTGCACCGTCTTTTGTTTATGGTCGCGGAAGCACTGCAGCAGCATATTTGCATTCTGAGCGGCCTCCAGCGGTTTTACCAGTTCCATCTTTCCGCCGGGGAAATAGTCTTTTTGAATGTCAATGAGAAGAAGAGCGATTTTCATTTGGTTTCCTTTTGCCAATTAATATTATGGACCCCCTCCCGGCCTCCCCCAAATCCGGAAGTGTTATAAGAATAATCACACAAAGTTTTTATTTCGGATTTGGGGGAGGTGATCGAAGGCCGGCGAGGGCAGGGTTTATCTTTTTGAATCTCAATGACAAGAAGAGCAGTTTCCATATTTTTATCCTGAGTGTATATCTCATATGATATTCTATTTTCTTCCAAAATCTGCGGGATTCTCTCCCCAAGCTTGCGTGTCCCATTTCAAAACAAGGTCATCCGGCAATTCATTTTCAGCCAGCCAATTTTCGGCGCTGTGGATCAACGTAAAAAGCTGGGTATTCGAGTTCATGCGTTCCAATTTTGTTTTGCACTTACCGGTCATGACCCACGCGATGGCATTCTCTGAATCGGAATAAATCGGGATTTGTTTCTTTTGTTTATCAAGCCACGTCAATGCGTGGACAATGGCAAGAAATTCACCGACGTTGTTCGTCCCGTCGGCAAAGGGGCCGGCGTGAAAGATCTGTTTCCCGGATTCCAAATCCACACCGCGATATTCGACCCTGCCCGGCGAGCCGTTGCAAGCCGCGTCCACGCACAAGCTGGGAATAACCGGCGGATTCGGAGCGAAGAGCCATCGTTGAGTCGAAGCCGGTTTGCCTTTGTAATCTTTATAAGCCGCGGCAAAGGCGCGCTCCGCTTCAGCACGCGAATCAAAGGCCTTATATTGCGCGTCCACGAAGCCTTTGACCTGCGCTTCACATTCCGGCCACGAAACGAAGATGCCGCGCTTTCGTCCCTTCCAAACCACGTAAAACTTTTGTTTTGCCATTGATATTCAGTGTATGGAAACAAATTTTATCGGACAATATTAATCATCACTGAGCCAAGCGATAATATCGAACCATCGGCGGGACTCGAATCCACGAATTGGATCAGCACGGGACCGGTGGCGCTGATCCTAGACAAATCCACCGGCAAGGAGAAGGAGCCAGGCCCGCCCGGCTGTGAAGCCTGAACCAACAAGGAACCGGTTGAGACTTGATCCCCGTTCGAGTCAAAAACCGAGTAGACCAGATTATTTTCAAACGGTGCAATCGTGACAGCGCCCGTGACAGTCAGCGGTGCAGAGCTTTTGAATTGATCGCCGTCCGATGGGCGAGTAATGGTAATGAGGCGCTCAGTCCCATCCGGTGCAGCGCTCGAGAAAGCGGTTCTCATCAATTTGCCGAAGGCATAACGAAACGTCTGCTTTGTAGGCCGGGCTGCGCAACAAGCCGGATCGTTCGGGCCGTGAACGATTGCATCGAGCAAAATCTGACCATTCCGAATGCCCAGGCTGTTGATCTTGGGCCGGTCATCAATCAGCACAGAGGCGGCTTGCAGCGGCTGACCATTTTGATCCAGCATGGCGACCAGAGAAACGAAGACACCACTGCCGCCGTAGTTTTCCGCCAGCAGGAGCGCGGCATCGCCCACACCATCGCCGTTCAAATCGCCAAACGCCATCTGCGGAGTGAGGTTGATGGACATGAAGTCCGGTGAAGAAACATCCGCAGCGCTTTGATAAGCGCCGTTCGTCAATTGCACAATTTGATGCTTATCCTGGGAAACCAATTGAACTTTGGCATTCTTCACCTGATCCGGCGTGAGTGCCGAGATCGCAGTCTTTGGTGGAGCCGTGGGAGGAAGCCGGGTGAGGGGAATCTGCACAGGCTCAGGCGGCGCGAACCATCCACACGCAAGGGCGAGTAATGCCAGCATCAAAAACGCAAGCCCATATTTTTTCATTTACCCGCAATCGTCCACGTCGAGCCGCCATCCACCGTTTTATACAGCGTACGCGTGTTGGTTGCATCGTTGGTCAATACAAAACCGAGGGTGGTATTTACAAAGTCCATACCGGCAAAATTATCGCCGAACGAAACGCCGGGTGAAACCGTTGTCCAGGTTTTTGCGCCATCGTGCGTGACATAAAACTCCGTGCCGTTCCAAACAAAGCCATCGGTGGTGGAAACAAAATTCATCAGCCCGCCATTAGGGATCAGCAGCGGGGTAAGCGCCCAATTCGATCCGCCATCATGGGAATAATAAACCGCCAGCATCACGCCGTTTTGAGTTGAGACATGCACCGGCAGATAGGCATCCTGCGCGCTGACAAATTGCGGGCCAACGGTTTCAAATTGGGCCTGTTCATAGCCCGAAGGAATTTGGACC
>PMLN01000227.1 GCA_003158885.1 Anaerolineae bacterium | reverse complement strand
AAAGCTGCCGAAAGATAAACTGCTTTATCCCCGCTGGCGGTCTGGTGGTGGAATTTGGCAGGTGGTTCCATTTGAGTATCGAACATAATACTCCTTATACTCCTTTACTGCGTATTGCATAAATATGTGAATGCGGTTCTGATATCGAACGGGCAGGGATAACGAAAAGATTATATCAAAACCCGCCTGCGGCACCGCAAAGTGCAGGCGGCGGCTCGAGCAAGGATTATAGGATTTTTAAATTTGCCAGACTTGCCGAGAGTCTTTTGATGCCGACGCTTTCGAATATCACATCCACGATCTCGTCATCATCCTGCACTTTGCTGTCCAGCACGATCCCATCGCCCCAGGTCGGGTGTTTGACGCGCATCCCGGCGCGGAATTTGCCTTCCATGACCGGCGCCGCTTGTGATTTCCTGGAGGAAGCAGCCCATAATGATTCGGATGCTCGGGCTTTGAGTCCGCGTCCGGTGCGGGATTTACCGATGATCAAGTCTTCGGGCAAATCGCTCAGGAAGCGTGAAGGATAAGTTTCTTCAGCGTAACCGCGTCCGCCGCGTTGAACCGACCGCACCAGGGTGAGCCGGTCTTTGGCGCGCGTGATGCCGACGTAAAACAAGCGGCGTTCTTCCTCCATCTCTTCCGGCTCGTCGAAGGAACGGCTGTGAGGCAGAATGCCGTCATCCAGGCCGACGATGAACACTGCTCCAAACTCAAGCCCTTTTGCGGCGTGAAGGGTAAGCAGTGTGGGTGCGTTGACATCATCCTTGATCGTATCTTGATCGGCGACCAGCGCCACATTTTCAAGAAATTCTTCCAGCGTGCGCGTTGAATATTCAACCGCCAGCCGCCGAAGTTCCTGCACGTTTTCCCAGCGTTCTTCGCCTTCGTTGGTACCTGCTCTTGTTTTTGAAGTATCGGATTCGTCATCAATGTAGGCTTTGTAATTAAGATCGTTGACGATGCGATCAAAGAGTTCGGAAACAGTGAGGGCGGGCGCGGCCGCTTTCCAATTTGCGAGCGCCGCCCCGAAATCTGCCAGGGCGATCACACTGCGGCCCTTGAATTGGCTCCAATACGGAGAATCAGAGCCGTGTGCCAAATCCATCGTAACCAATCCTGCCGAGGTGGTATTTTGCCTCGCGACGCTGTGAAGCGTGAGCAGCGTTTTCTCGCCGATGCCGCGCGGCGGCACGTTGACGATCCGATCCAGGCTGGCTTCATCGGCGGGGTTGTGAACGAGGCGCAGGAAGGCGATGATATCTTTGACTTCGCGCCGTCCGTAGAATCTTTGGGCGCCGACCAGGCGATACGGGAGCCGCGCTTGCAGGAACGCTTCTTCCAGTAAGCGCGATTGGGCATTGGTGCGGTACATGACCGCGCAATCGCCCGGTTCGAAGTCGCGGCTCGCGACCAGTTGGGCGATGCTGTCCACCACGAACGAGGCTTCCGCGTAGTCATCGGGCGCTTCATAAAAATAGATTTTCTCGCCCGCGCCGCGCTCGCTGAACAGATTCTTTTTACGGCGGTGAGGTGCGTGGTCGATCACGGCCATGGCGGCATCCAGGATGTTTTGGCGCGAACGATAATTTTGTTCCAGCAAAATGATTTGCGCTTCGGGATAATCCTGCTCGAAGCGCTGCACGTTGCGCCAGTCTGCGCCCCTCCAGCGATAAATGGATTGATCCGGGTCTCCAACCACAAAGAGGTTGTGATGCGCCGAGGCCAGATGCTTCAATAACGTATATTGTGCCAGGTTGGTATCCTGAAATTCATCCACCAGCACGTGCTCGAAGCGCCGCGCATATTTTTCGCGCACGCTCGGTTGATCTTCCAGCAGGCGTGCGGTGTACATCAAAATATCGTCGAAATCCACCGCGTTGCTGCTAATGAGCCGCTTTTGATATTCTGCATACACGCGCTTGACCACCTCGTCGCGGTAATTTGTGATCGGGTAATCGTCCGCGCCGATCAGTTCATTCTTTGCATTCGAGATCGAAGCGTGCACGCTCACGGCTCGATACATCTTATCGTTAAGGTTGAATTCTTTGATAATTCCCTTCACGATCCGTTCCTGGTCGTCGGCGTCGAAGATGACGAAGTTCGGTTGGATGGGTAAATAGTCCGTCTCGCGCCGTAATAGGCGCGCACAGATCGCATGGAACGTTCCAAGCATCATGCCCTGTGTCGCGTCCGCGCCGAGCAGCTTCTCGACGCGCACCTGCATCTCCCGCGCCGCTTTATTGGTGAACGTGACAGCCAGGATGCGATAGGGTCGGATCCCCTCGTTGGCGATCAAATAGGCGACGCGCTGGGTCAGCACCCGCGTCTTGCCTGATCCTGGACCGGCCAGCACCAGGATCGGGCCATTCCCGGCGGTGACGGCTTTTCTTTGTTGCGGATTGAGTTTGTCGAGGAAATCCATGGAAAAAACCGATATTAGAGATAAGATATTCGAGATTCGGATGCCGGCCTGTGCTTGCCAGTTTCCCGAATTTCGAATGACAAATACCGAATATCGAGTATCGAATTATCGAATATCGAATTATCGAATATCGAATTATCGAACACCGAATTACCGAATATCACTATGATAATTCTGAAGTACAGTTGGGACAACGTGTGGCTTTGATGGAGATCGTTGAAAAACAATGTGGGCATTCCTTGGTGGTCGGTGCCGCGACCGGGGCAGGCTTCTGCAAACTGCTGATGGCACGCACCATCAGGAAGATTACAAGGGCGATGATCAGAAAATCAATAACGTTGTTAATGAAATTGCCGTAGGTCACCTTGGAGCTGCCCAAGGTGAACGCCAGACCGCTGAAATCAATTCCACCAACGATCAACCCGATCAGCGGCATGATGATGTCGCTTACCAGGGATGAGATGATCTTGCCGAACGCGCCGCCGATGATGACCGCCACCGCCAGGTCCAGCACGTTGCCGCGCATGATAAAAGCTTTGAAATCGTTTAGCATTTCTTCCTCTCCTTTTACTGGAATTTAGTGAAGTACGGTTATTCTACTTTTGGGACAATGGAATGTCAACAAGAATAACGCGTGCGGGCGTGGTTTTACAAATTAATGAATGGCATTTCATCTGGAACGGCGGGCCTAGTACATCTGGGCAGAAACAACTCCTAAGTTAGTCGTCATGTCCCTTGGGACACCACTAACCATGAAAATGAGGTATAACGCACAATGACCGGCTGGCACAGAGATCGTTCTCTCAATGGTGCTCCGAGCTCGTAAGTTAGTCGGATTGGGATACCTGGAGTCACCGCCAATTGTCGCTCCGTAAAAGGAAGCACGTAAATCAGATTCTAATTCGTCGGGTATCCATGCCAACCGGTCANNAGATATTTCTATTTTCAAACCAGAGGAAAGTGCGGTAGGATTGGGCAAAGAGGTGATTAGCCATGCCGACTCCCAAAGCTCAAGTTGTGAAGTTATCTGAAAGGGAACGCCAAGAACCGGAAAAGCTGGTGAGCAAACATCAGACAGGTCAGCAAAAGGCGTTACGGGCGCGGATTATTTTAGCAGCAAGTTCAGGGCAGAGCAATACAGCGCTTGCCGAAAAGTACGAGGTTACGAGCGATACGGTGCAACTGTGGCGCAATCGCTGGGTCAAGTTACAAGACATCGAGTTGGCGGATTTGAGTGTAGAGCAGCGTTTATCGGATGCGCCTCGACCGGGAGCGCCGAGTCGGATTACAGCCGACCAACGCTGCAAGATTGAAGCGCTGGCGTGTGAGAAACCGGAAAAGGCAGGTAGACCCATAAGCCAGTGGACGGCATGCGAAATTGCGGATGAAGTGCTGAAACGCAAGATTGTAAAGAAGATCTCCAGCCGACACGCTGCGAGGCTTTTAAAAAGAGGC
>PMLN01000288.1 GCA_003158885.1 Anaerolineae bacterium | reverse complement strand
CACTTGCGCCAACAGATGATGGCACAAGCGAAATAGAGTAAGGACAAATAGTTAGCAGCTTTCTTCTCCCAGCGGATGAGCAAGCGGCGAAAGCGATTGATCCAGGAGTGAGCGACTTCTACAATCCAACGCCGAGGCTTGCGGCGTCCAGGTTGGCGCTTGCGTTTTTTTAGCATTGGCTTTATCTGGCACATGGGGAATATACCCGTGAGCCACAGCCGTGGTGGTACAGGGCTCGCCGCTGTAGCCCTTGTCCAAGGAGAGGTGTTGCTCCATCTCGTCCGGATCGGGACGCTCAATCGGGATGGCTAACAACGTGCGTTCCAACAACTTTCCGTCTGGGATATTGGCTCCACTCACCACAATCCCCAAAGGTAAGCCTTGCCCATTGACGAGCAGGCTGCGTTTCGTGCCAGTTTTCCCCCGATCCGTCGGGTTTTTCCCGGTTTTTTCGCCCCCCAGCGGAGCCTTGGTCATGGTACCGTCTGCCGCCTGCCATTTCCATTCAATGCCCTTGAGATCATCATACTCGTTCAGGCCTGCCTGCCACAGTTTGAAGCCCAAAGCTCAGACTGAACAACATGGTGCGATTATTAGTATTGGACAGTTTGACCATCAAAGGCGCTTGAGCAACAATAAAAAGCATATTGAACGCGCCGTACAGGAAGGCAGATATAATGATGATGGCGGGTTGTTTGAATGTAATCTGGGCCAGCATGGTTAGGCTGGCAGAAACCAGACCAATGATCAGCGAAGTCCTGCGGCCAATGCGGTCGGAGAGGCGGCCGATTGGGATACCAAGGATCAGTCCCGCGGCGGAAGGCAAAGAGTTGACCAAACCGAGGAAATCTAAATTGAATCCCTTTTGCAAGATATAAAAATTGAAAAATAATTGCCAACCACTATAGATGACGCCATCAATCACGATCATCAAAAGAAAGAGCCGCGCGGCGCGGTTGAAACTGCGGACAGGTTCAATGTAATTGGTGTGTATAGATGCAAACACGATTCGATCCGTTGAGATAAAAAAGCCTGACAGGTTTCTGTCAGGCCGGCTTCATCGAGTGAGCGATGACTAACGATGATCGAGCATGGCTTTCAGATCTGCCTTCACCTGAGTGGGACTGCGAAAGACGATGCCGTGCAGGCCGAGCGCGTTGGCGGCTGTGATATTCGCAGGAGTATCGTCAATGAAGGCTGCTTCTTTCGCCTCGACCTGGAATTGCTTTAGCGCCAATTCATAAACCTCGGGCTGAGGCTTGATCATACCAATCTCCGCCGAGATAACGAGCGTATCAAAAGCATCGTCGAATCGATTTCTGACGATATACTCGCGCAGATCACCCCAGGCATTGGAAATGATACCGGTCTTGCAGCGCAGCCGGAGCGAACGAATGAAAACCAGCAGGTCGCGGTCAATCACATCGCCTGCAAAGAACTCGGCGTGAATGGCTTTCGCTTCCGAAGCAGGAAGCCGCAATTTCCGCGCCACAGCCAGCCAGTGTGCATCCACGCTTACCTGACCGATGGATGCCTGGCGGGCGGTCTCGGCTTCGAAGACAATAGTACTCAGTTCCTCGTAGGTCAGATTGAGGCGCTCCGCGAGATGTTCGCGGGGCGCCTGATATTCAGTTCTGACGACGACTCCGCCCAAATCAAAGAAGACGGCGCGCAGGGTCATTTGCGCTTGGTTTTCTTTTTCGCACCAGACTTCTTTTCTGCCTTTTTGGGCTTTACGGCTTTCTTGGCAGTCATAGGCGCGGGTTTCGCCGGCTTTTTGGCTGCCGGTTTCTTCGCCGGAGCCTTTACAGGCATCGCCGGGGCAGGCGGCACCTGCTTTTCAGGCATAGGCGATTGGGAAGCCTCGGGTTCGGCGACGGGAGAAACAGGAGCCGGTTCAGAAACGGCCGGCTTGATCGCCTCTTCCCAGCCGGGTGTGAACATCTCGAGGCGTTCGCGTGAGACGGCATTTGCCCGGCCACAGCGCGGACAGTGGGCATCGTAATGATGCAGGTTCTCGGCGTGCATCCTCTGCAAAGCCGCCACTTTTTGCGCCATGCCCAATGTGAAAGGTGTTTGACAATACGAACAAGTCAGGTTCATAGGGCCTCCTTGGTTATGTTAATAGTATAGCCGATTTTTTTGATTCAACATCAAACGTAATCAAAATTGTTTTCCGGAAGGCTATTGTCCCAAGCCGGTTGAGATTTGCCCTGTGGTTAAGCCGTCCAGGGTCTGCTGAACAAGGCGCTGTTTGCCGGGGCTAAGATTGGCCGGATTAACATCCATAATGCCAAGCGGGGAAGCAACGTTCTCACCACCTTTTCCGGCGACCAGATCCGGCCAGGCGTTTTGAATTGCCTTGATCTCATCGGCGCGAATAGTCATCACCCATCCACCCGGTTCGGGATTGGGCGTGGAAAGGCCGATAAGGTCAACGCCGGTTGTCCCGAGATAATCCATGAATGATTTGATCGCCAAATCCGGGTATACATAGATGGTATTTACGCTGTAATTCGTGATCAGGGAATTGGCATAGCCGCCATAACGGCTGGGGTCTTCACTGGCGGGGATTGCAACCACCTGGGGATAACAATAGGCTAAACTGTTCGTAATACAAAAGCTCGGAAAAGCAAAAGGATGGCACAGACCGCAATAAAATATCATGCCATTCTTGAAAGCTGCGTACGCTTTTTGGGCATCCGGGTTATTCTGCGGGACGATCATGCCGATGTGATAATCATCGGTGATCATGGCGGCCGTATACCCCGCCAGAAAAGCGGGGATATCCACCGAATTGTTAGCCGCCAAAACGCTGACGTTGCCCCCCGCCGCAACTTTGGGTATATCAATGGCGAGAAACAGCACATGCGGCGCGGCCGCGGCCAGCGCAGCAATCCCCGGATCGGGCGGCAGAGCGATCACGATCTTCAACCCAGCGGGCAGGTCCTTCGGTGAAAGCGAGTTACGCACCTGAAAGTGCATCCCGGAGGCCTGCGCCAGGTCATAGACCGTCTTTTGATATAAATCCGAAGCTGCCTTATCCATGTTGGATGGCAGAACCAGAATGGCAAGGGGAACAACCGGCGTCGGTGATTGTGTTGGACGAGGCCTAGGGGTCTGGGTTGGCGCAGGCGTGGAAGTGCCCGCCGCAGCGCCTGATCCACAAGCGCCCAGCAGGGCTGCGATCAATAGAATAGGAAGGATAAGTTTTAGGCGCACAAGTTTGCTCCGCATGAAGAGATTAACCGAATTATACCTTGCACTGTTCCGCATTTAACGCGAACATCCCGCCACATGGCGGGATGTTCGTTATCCATTAAGTTCAGGTTATTTGGCTGCGATCTTGATCTTCTTCGGTTTGGCAGATTCCGCCTTGGGCAGGCGCAGGGTCAGGATGCCATCCGCGATCTTTGCTTCGACTTTTTCCGAGTCCAAGGCCGAGGGCAGGCGCAGTTCGCGGCGGAAAGAACCATCCGGAAGTTCCTGCATGAGATATTCATTCTCATCCGCCGGGAATTCTCCTTCGATACGAACGACGTCCTCAAGAATTTGAATGTTCAAATCATCGGCCTTTAGACCGGGGACGAGCGCCTTCAGGACAAAAGCCTCATCCTCGTCAGAAATATTCACGGCGAGAAAACGCGCGCTTTGCACCTGGTCTCCGGCGGCCATCCAGCGGCGAGCCATGTGATGAGGGAAGGGATACGCATAGAAAGTCATTTTGATTTCTCCTTTTTGATTACGGTTAATGCGGCTATCTTATTCCGCCAATATCAGAAAGCAGATAACGAAAGGTCAACTTTTCGTAAGAGAATCCGATAGAAATGCTTCGAAATCTTCTTGACCCTTCCTCGATTCTGAATTAAAATCCTTGTTTGCCTATGCTCCTGTAGCTCAG
>PMLN01000284.1 GCA_003158885.1 Anaerolineae bacterium | reverse complement strand
TATCGAGAACTCCCGAACCTTCCAACGCTGACAGAAGGCGGCAATCTTCTTGCGGGGAATCCTGAAGTGTTTACTGGAACCAGGCATGATCAACTCACCTGTGGCAATTATAGCACGGCTGATATTATTGCTATCGGAATTCGCACCTTGATTTTGCCCCATCATCATGCAAGAATACCGCTTCAGGAAATCCTTGAGACGCACGACGAGCGAATGGAACTGATGCGCTTTATGCTTGGCTGGGTTATATCCACAACCTGCTTCTCACCTCGGGACGCGTGAGCAGCGCCTCCATGACGCCGCCGCCGATGGCCAGCGCTTTTTCGCTGACCAACTGGCATAGACGCGCATCGTCGCGCGGATCGATGTCGCCAATCTTCATTCCGGAAGTTACGCTCAGCCCCGGGTGGATCAGCCCGCGCAAAATACCTTTGAACGGGCTGACGATCTTTACAATTTCTCCGCCGGTTTCCATGTCCCCTCTTCCCCCCATACCCCTATCCCCTGCTCCTTCAATCTCCGCGATCACATCCCCCTCCTCACAATGATCGCCGATTTGCTTATGGTTCAGGATGATGCCGTCTTGCGGAGCGCGCAGCACACGCTGCGGATCTCCTTCGGGCTGGGATGTGTCGCTGAGCGTCGCGCCTTCCCAGATCACGCGGCCCAGCGTGTGCCCGCGCTGGGTTTCGATCACGGCGTGACAATGGATCGGGGCGGTGAAGCCCGGTCCAAGTCCGAGATAAAGAGCTGCTCGATGTGATAAAGGTTCGGGTGGGCGCTTCAACATGCGCGCGTCCACAATCGCGATCGGGTTCAAGGTCTTTGCCGCGCTGCAATCCGGATCGATCAAAACCGGGATTTGACTCTTTGCCAGCACGTTCAATATCTTGAGCGTGTCGGCGGGATCGCTGACAAGCCTGCCTGTGATGCCCTCCACCGTGATTTGTTTTTCGTAAATCGCTTCGGCAAATGAAACGCTTCGCCGCACGGCCAGCGGCTGGGGCAATTCCGTGATGGCGACGTTCAATCCGGCTCGGTGCAGGCGTAAAGCCACGCCGCTTGCCAGGTCCCCGCCGCCGCGTAGGATGATCAATGCAGGCATTATTTTCTCTGTGACCTTCCGGGCAAGAGATGGCCGAACGCATAAAACATGACGTAGGTGTATAAAAAGAATATCGTATAAGAAGAAATGAAACCAATCGCACGCAGACTCGAATCCATGGCCGAGTTTACGATGCCGCTGGCGACGCCCAATGGGTTGAACAAGATATCCCAACTGTTAAGGCGGATAAAGCGTCCCAGATACATGCCGATGCTGGATAAAACAGTGATGACCAGCACGAAAAGCCAGCCCATCCTGCTTCCGTATTCCCACCGCACGGTTTCCTGCATGAAGTAGAGCGACATGATGCCCAGCAACAGGCCGGTCCAGGCGAACCAGATCAGCATGATGACATCATACCAGACGGGGAACTCAGAGGCCCAGTACGTGATGGTTTGGAGATCTGTGAGGATATAGGGCGCATTTGGAAAGAATATGATCCACAGAAAAATGTTGATTGGAATGAGTGCCAGCAGCGCCCGGCGATGGAATACGATGCTGTGGGTCACGTAGGCGATCCCAAAAGGGATCCAGGCCAGGAAGAGATTCCAGATCAGGAAAGCATAATGCGTGGAATCGCTGTACTGCATACGAAAACGCAGGAGCAGGGCGCAGAACACGGTGGAGGCGCTTAACGCCGCGAAGATGAAAAGTCTGTGCCTGTTCGGATAAATTGCATTCGTTATTCGTTTGAACATTGCAGCTTCCGGCTGAACCTATTATGCCTGTTCCTGAAGAATGTGCCCAAACGTGTAGATCGTCAGATAGACAAAGATGAAAAACAGCGTATAAAGGCCGATGAAACCGAAAGAACGCAGGCTGGGATCGGATAGCCAGTTCCAGAGGCTGTCCGCGGCGTAGGTGGGGTTATTGACCAGGTCCCAACTGTTCAGCCGGACGAAGCGCCCCACGTACACACCCGCGCTGCTGAGACCGGCCACGATCAGAACGAAGATCCAGCCGAACCACCTGCCGAACTCACGCCGGATGATTTCCTGCATGAGATTTAGGGAAACGATCCCGAGCAGCATCCCCGTCCACGAGAACCAGACCAGCATGATCACATCGTACCAAACCGGCACGTTGGCCGGTGCCTCTCCAAGATGCTGGAGGTCGGTCAGGATATAGGGTGCATTGGGGAAAAAGATCAGCCATAGCAAGGCAAAGGCGGGGATGGCAAGATACACCCATAAGCGCCGCCACGACAAAGTGTACGCAAGGTAAGCCAGTACGAACGGGATCCAGGCCAGGAAGAGATTCCAGATCAAGCCCAGGTAGCCTTGAGAATGGCTGTACGCCGCACGCGCCAGGACGAGACTGAAACAAACGGCGGAGGCAGTCATCAGCAAACCGAATATGCCAGCTTTGTATTTATGGTGTGCGAGGATGGTATTAAGTCTCTTTATCATTTTGAATTCAGGAATTGTCCGAGGATGGGATTCAGCTCATCCGGCTTTTCATAATGCGGAATATGGCCGCAATTTTCGAGGATGTGAAACTGCGCGCGCGGGACGGCGGACAGAATGCTGCGGCTTTGTTCCAGCGGCAAAGTCCGGTCGTTTCGTCCCCAAAAGAGCAGGACGGGCATCCCTAGCTTTCCCAGGCGTTGATAGATTTCGGGAAAACCGTCCACGGTCTTGCTGTGCAGGGTCGAGAGGATGGCGCGCTTGAAGCCGCGGTATTGCATTTGAACGCGATATTGATCCTGAAACATTTTAACGTGTTCGGGATCGAAGAAATCGGAGGCCAGGCCCTGGATCATTCGTTCCGTCCCGGCCAGGCCGAGGATCAATTCGCTGATGCCCGGCAGGATGGCGGCCTTGTACATCCATGAAAGCGGCATGGGGCAGGTGCCAATCGGATCAATCAAAACGAGCCGGCGGACGCGCTCAGGAAAGTTCACGGTGAAGGCGGAAGAGATGGCTCCGCCCATCGAGAGACCGATCAAGTTGACTCCTCCGAAGCCCAGCCCGTCCAACAATTCTTTTAATTGGCGCACGAACAAATCAAGGTTGTATTTTACGTGGGGGCGGTCGGAGAAGCCGCGGCCAAAGAGATCGTAGCGCAGGACGCGCAAGCCTGCTTGGGAGAGGAAGGCGAAGGTGGGGTCGAAGATGAAGCTAGGCACCGAGAATCCGTGTACCAGCACAACGGGCAGATCCGCCTCAATCCCAGCCCTGCCATTGGACGATGGTGCGGCAACAGGGCCGCTTACCTCGTAGTGAGTGTAACCGTCCGAAAGCCGGATGAACGCGCCTCCAGCCGAGGTACGCGCCTCATCGTCAATTTCCCTGGTCTCGCCCCGGTAGATGAAATCAAAATTCATTGGATGTGTGATTCCACTGACAAAAAACAATTAAACACAAAGGACACCAAGTACACGAAGGAAACCCCTTTCGTTTTCCCTTAGTGTACGTTGTGTACTTCGTGTTTGAGGTCTTTTTTTCACTAAAGCCATGTGTGTAATCGTCAGCTTATTTTTCCGAGCGCACGCAGGACGCGCTCCGGTGTAAACGGAAACTCGTTGATCCAGACACCGGTCGCATCGTGAATGGCCGCCGCGATGGCCGGAACCAGCGGCAGGAAAGGCAGTTCTCCGAGGCCGCGTGCGCCCCAGGGGCCGTTCGGTTCGGCCACTTCCACGATCACCGATTCCACCTTCTCCGGGATATCGAGAATGGTGGGCAGCAGGTAGGTGCTAAGCTGGTCGGTCAGGACGCGCCCGTCCTTGGTCTTGAACTCCTCCGTGATGGCGTAGCCTTGAGCCTGCACCACCGCGCCCTCGATCTGACCCTCGACCAGCATCGGGTTGATGGCTTTGCCCACATCATCCGCGGAAGTGACGCGCACCAGCCGCACCTGGCCGGTCTCCGTATCCACTTCCACTTCCACGGCCTGGGCCGAATAGGCGTATGAAAAGTTAGGTGTGGAATAGCCGGTCTCTTCATCGAAGTGCGTGGTCTTGGGCGCCAGATATTTATATTCCGCGATGGCGGGATGTTCCTCTGCGCGCCACTTTTTCAGCGCGGCCTCGGCCGCGCCCTTGATGGCGTTGCCGGCCATAAAGGTCATGCGCGAGGCGGAAACGGAACCGGAATTGCCCTGGGTGGCCGTATCCGGTGTGAGGATGGTCACCAGCCGGGCGGAAACGCCGAGCGTTTCGGCGGCCATTTGGGCCATGACGGTGTGCGCGCCCTGTCCCACCTCTGCGCCGGCATGATGGACGATCACTTTTTCGATCTCGGCATTCCCGTGGATTTCAACTTTCGCCCAGCAGTTTTCCTGGTAGCCAAATGAAAAGCCGATGTTCTTGAAGCCGGCCGCGAAGCCGATCCCACGCGCGAGATGGTTCGGACGGCGCGCCCGCGTCGGCGATTTGTTGACCGCCACCCAGCCGAATTTTTTGGCGGCGGCTTCGATCACCTGCGGTACGCTGACCGGCCCCGGAAGGGGAGTGCCAACGTCCAGGGTCAGCCCGTCTCTCAGGGCGTTCTTGAGGCGAAATTCAACCGGGTCCATGCCCAGCCGCTCGGCGAGTTTGTTCATCTGGCCTTCGGCCATGAAGAGGGCCTGCGGCGCGCCGAAGCCGCGGAAGGCCGCGCCCGGAATGTTGTCCGTGTAAACGCCGTAGATATCCGCTTTCACGTTGGGGATGAAATAGGGACCGGTGCAGGTGATGGCGGAATTGCCCAGCACCTTATTGGAGGTGTACATATATGCGCCGCCATCTGCAATGATCTCGTTCTGGGCGGCGACCAGTTTTCCGTCGCGGGTGGCGCCCCATTTGGCGCGCAGGATGGCGGGATGCCGCTTGGCGTGGCCGATGATCGACTCGCGGCGGCTCCAGATGATCTTGACCGGGCGCTGCAGTTTCCAGGTGGCCAGCGCGATCACGATCTGTACCGAGAGGTCTTCACGGCCTCCGAATGCGCCGCCGATGGCGGGGTAGATGACGCGTATGCGTTCGACGGGCAAGTTCAGGGCATGGGCAATCGAATCGCGGTCGGCGTGTGTCCACTGTCCTCCGCAGGCGATCGTGACGCGTCCTTCATCATCCATGTATGATAAACCGGCCTCCGGTTGGAGGTAGGCATGTTCCTGGGCGGGCGTCCGATATTCGCCCTCAACGATGATATCCGCCTGGGCAAAGCCGGCTTCGACATCCCCTTTGCGGATCTTGTAATGAACGCAGATGTTCGAATCGCCAAGCTCTGGATGGACGCGCGGCGCGTCCGGTTTCATCGCTTCGATGGGATCTGAAACGATGGGCAGGTCTTCGTATTCGACCTCGATCAACTTAAGGGCGGCTTGCGCCGCGGCTTCATTCTGTGCGATGACGACTGCCACCTGGTCGCCGACAAAACGCACGATGTCGGTGCCGGGCTTGGGTGATCCGGGGCCGCACAGCACGGGCTGGTCGGGTATTTGTAATCCGTATTCGTTGACCGGCACATCTTTGGAAGTATAGATTGCGATGACGCCGGGCGCTCCCTCCGCCTTGCCGGTGTTGACGCTCAGGACGCGCGCGTGGGGTCGTTCGGCGAACAATATTTTCGCGTAAAGCATGCCGTGCATGGAGAGATCGCCGGAATAGGCTGCTTCGCCTGTGACTTTGCCGCGTGCGTCGACGCGTGGGAAGGATTGTCCAATGGATGCCATTAAAGAAGTTCTCCTTATCTGAGTTGCACTTCTATTATACAACGGAGCAGGGGGGAAGGAAGAAGGAGGACGGAAGACGGGAATGGTGAATAGGATCTTACAAGTGAACTTCTTGCT
>PMLN01000313.1 GCA_003158885.1 Anaerolineae bacterium | reverse complement strand
CCCGAAGACACTGACAAATTTCTGGAGCATTTATCGCCTTTCGGGGTGGGATTATAGCATACAAGAAAATGTCCCCATCATTGTGGCGGGGATGCAGAAAAATCAAACCTGCTCATTATGCGCGTTGTCTGAACCATGCTAACGCATCGCCCGGAGTTCCGATTTGCAATCCTGACTTCTCTGTAACCTTTGGATCGTCGAGGAAGTGCTTGCGGTTGTGCGTGATCAAAAAGTCCACTTTGGCTTTGATCGCCGCGGCAAGGATGGGTGCATCATCAGGATCAGAAATCATATAAAGACATTTTTGCACGTCTTTCGCGGTTTCCCTTACGATGACCGGGCGCACGATCTTGATAGCTTGCCGGAAATCAGGCAGGTTTCGGGGGGATTTTCTCGCCAGCACACGTTCTGTTTCTATAATGACCTGCTCGTTGATCACAACATCCAGTTCTTCGATTTCAGCGAGCTGCAGCAAAGCTCTTGCCGCGCCGCTGGCCGAGATGATGCCCGCCACAAGTGCGCTACTATCAAAGAATATTTTAACGTTTGGCATAATGTGCTTTGTAGTAATGCTTGCGCTCTTCATCGAGCGCGCTCAATAGATCATCGAGCGACACGTTATCCTCCTTGAGTTGTTTTGCGATACGGTCGCCAAGGCGGTTGATCTTCGAGACCTTCGGCGTGAGCATGAACGAGCCGCTGCCAAGATCGATTAGCGTAAGCGTCTCGCCGTCATCCAGCCCATATTTTTTGCGGAGACTAGCGGGGATCGTGATCGTGCCTTTACTGCGAATTTGAAGGGTGGTCATAATTTTCTCCAGAAAAGCGGAAATTCTGCTTTTCTGGAATTCTACCACAGAGCCTTTGCTGCAATACGGTCAGAGATAAAAATGCCGGGATCAAAAAGTTTTCCCACAGAATCGTTCGTTGACTTGCACAGATTTGGTGGCATTTCTTTGTGCCCCCCACACGTGGGTTATGGAAAGATTGCAGCAGAATTCTTTAAGGCAATCATTTGTTCTAATTTTGACCCTCAGTGCTATAATCCCAGCCGACCACCTCAATCCTCCCGACCTGTTCGACTTTTAAGACCTTTTCGACTTGTTCGACTTTTAAGACCTTTTCGACCTGTTCGACTTTTGAGACCTTTTAGACTTTTTCGACCTGTCAGACTTCTACCCATGTCCTTCGCCCACCTTCACGTTCACACCGAATACTCCCTGCTTGACGGCTTCAGCAATATTAAGAAGCTGGTCAAGCGCGTCAAGGAAATGGACATGCCGGCGGTCGCCATCACCGACCACGGCACGATGTTCGGCGTGATTGATTTTTACAAGGCGGCCAAAGAGGCTGGCGTCAAGCCGATCATCGGGCTTGAAACCTACATGGCGGCGCGCACCATGCACGACCGCGATTCAAAGCTTGACCGTTCCTCTTATCATTTGCTTCTGCTGGCGGAAAACGAAACGGGTTATAAGAATCTTTTAAAGATCGCTTCCGCTTCGCAGCTTGACGGCTTCTATTATTATCCACGCATTGACCATGACTTTTTAGCGGCTCACTCCGAAGGGCTGATCTGCACCACCGGTTGTATGTCCGCCGAAATTCCGCGCTCCTTATTGGATGATAAACCTGAAGAAGCGGTCCGCCGCATGAACTGGTATTACGATGTCTTCGGCCCCGACCGCTTCTTTGTCGAACTCCAGCAGCATAATATCAAGGAAATCACCGGCCTCAATCGCAGCCTGGTTGAGATGGGCGCGAAGTATTCGGCGAAGTTCATCGCCACTAATGATGTGCATTATATCAATCCGGATGATGCGCGCTTGCAGGATATTTTGCTCGCCATCCAGACCCAATCCTTGTTATCCGATCCTGACCGCATGCGCATGACGGACGATTCCTATTATCTGCGCACGCCGCAGGAGATGAGCCAGTTATTTGCGGAAGTTCCCGAGTCACTGAGCAATACCCTGCTCATAGCCGAGCGCTGTAATGTGGACCTGTCCTTCAAAGGCTATCACCTGCCGGAGTTCCCGGTCCCCGAAGGCTACACCGCCGGGACATATCTTCGCCATTTGTGCGAAGAAGGAGCCGCAAGCCGTTATGGCAGCCGCGCCGATAGTCAGGCCGTCCGCGAGCGGCTCGAATACGAGTTGGGCATTGTTAACAAGATGGGTTTCGATGCCTACTTCCTGATCGTATGGGATTTATGCAATTATGCGCGCCAAAATGGAATCTGGTATAACGCGCGCGGTTCCGGTAATGGTTCGATCATTGCTTACACGTTGAACATCACGCTCGTGGATCCGCTGCAGCATGGTTTGATCTTCGAGCGTTTCCTCAATCCGGGACGCGTTTCGATGCCGGATATTGACCTCGACTTCCGCGATGATCGTCGTGCCGATATGCTCGAATATTGCACCAGGAAATACGGCAGCGACAAGGTGGCGCAGATTATCACCTTTGGCACCATGGGCACGAAAGCCGCCTTGCGCGATGTCGGCCGTGTGATGGATATTCCATTGAATGAAGTGGATCACATTGCCAAACTCGTTCCGTTCGTTTCGGGCCGGGCGACCACCATGGAAGATGCGTTGGCGGTGCCGGCCTTCAAGGAAGTTTACGATTCGACCCCGCACCTGCATGAACTGATTGACATCGCCGCCAGGATGGAAGGCACGGTGCGCAATGCCGGTACCCATGCCGCCGGTGTGGTGATCTCCGATAAGCCCATCCTTGAATATCTCCCCTTGCATCGTCCAACCTCCGGCTCGGAAGAGACGCCCATCAAGACGGTCACACAGTTCGAGATGGGTATCCTCGATTCGCTGGGCATGTTGAAGGTGGACTTCCTCGGTCTGATCACTTTAAGTGTAATGGCGAAGGCCTGTGACATGATCGAGAAACGTCACGGCGTTCACCTCGATTTGAACAATATTCCGCTTGATGATCCCAAAGCCTTTGAACTGCTTGGCAGCGGCCAAACCGCGGGCGTCTTCCAGGTGGAAGGCGGCGGCATGACGCGCTACCTCGTTCAGATGAAGCCCTCCACGCTCGATCACATCATTGCCATGGTGGCCTTATATCGTCCCGGCCCCATGCAGTTCATTCCCGATTACATCGCGCGTATGCACGGCGAGGCGCCGGTGGAGTATCGTGATCCAAAAATGGCTCCCATTTTCGGGTCCACCTACGGCATTCCGGTCTATCAGGAACAGTTGATGCGCGCCGCGGTGGAATTGGCAGGCTACACGCCCTCCGAATCCGACGAATTACGCAAAGCCATCTCGAAGAAAAAGAAAGAGGACATCGAGAAGCATCGCAAAAAGTTTGTTGAAGGTGCGGTCAGGCAGGGCATGGTGCGTGAGACCGCCGATGCGATTTACGCGGACTGGGAGGAGTTTGCGCGTTATGGCTTCAACAAGAGCCATGCCGCCGATTACGGTGTGATCGCGGTCGAGACCGCTTATCTGAAGGCGCATTACACCGCCGAATATATGACGGCTTTGCTTTCTGCCTCGGCCGGACAAACTGAGAAGGTTGCCTTATATGTTGCCGACGCGCGCTCGATGGGCGTGCCGGTGCTTGCCCCTCAGGTCAACTCGTCCGGTTGGGATTTTGAAATCGAAGATGTCCCTGTCAGTCCTGATCAGACGAAACCTTCCATCCGCTTTGGTTTTGGCGCCGTCAAGAACGTCGGCCAGAGCGCTGTGGAGTTGGTCATTGATGAACGCAAGCAGAACGGCCCCTTTGCCGATCTGAACGACTTCGCACGCCGCGTCGATCTGCGTGCCGTCGGTAAGCGCGCCCTGGAATGTTTGATCAAAGTCGGCGCGCTGGATTCGTTTGGGAACCGCGCCGCCCTCCTGGCTTCGCTGGAGCGCATCGTCGCCCTCAGCAGTAATCATTTCCGCGCCGCGGAAGCGGGACAGCTCAGTCTGTTCGGTTCGGTCACCGGCGTGCATGAGACCATCATACTGCCCGATGTCAATAACGTGGATAAGCGCGAGATGCTCAACTGGGAACGTGAACTCATCGGTCTCTACATTTCCGATCATCCACTCACGCCGTACCAGCCCACGCTCGTGCGCATCGTTACCCATTTTTCCGGCCAGTTGAGTGATGCACAGCACGAGGAAAAGATTCGCGTGGCGGGCTTGGTCACTGTGGTGCGCCCGTACATGACCAAGACCAACAAACCCATGGGCTTCGTCACCATTGAAGATATTCAGGGCAACATCGAGCTTGTGCTCTTCCCGCGCACCTGGGATAAATATCATGATCAATTGAGCGTGGGACAGATCATCATCGTCGAGGGCAAGGCGGATACAGGCAGCACGCCGCCCAAGGTCCTGGTCGACTCGATCCGCACTGAGATCAAGGTGACCGAACCGTTGAATAACGAACTGCCTCCTTCTGCACCGCTGGCGGCTCCCGTTTCCAAAGCCATGCCGCGCCCCGCGCCTCAGCCTGTTAAGCGTATGCCCCTTCCGCAAGTTGCCGAAAAACCGGCTGTGTATGCAGCTCCTAGCATTACCCCCTCTCCCCATGCTGGGAGAGGGACTCAGGGTGAGGGAGAGTTTCCTCCTCCGCCCGATAACTTCCCTGAAGATTGGGATCAGCAGTGGCAGCCCTCGTTTGAAAACGCTGAGATTGCTGCGCGCGAGGAACCTGTAAGTCGGGTTGAAAATCCGACGTACGAAGGATCGACCGGGTCAAAAGCCGGTGAAGTGGAGCCAACTGAGACTCTGCAAAGCACACCAGATATGCTGAGTCAGGCTTATGAAGCGCCGGCCGTGCAGCTTGTTGAGCCGCTAAAGGTTGAGCCAAAACTTCCGCCCTCGTTATATGTCCCGCTCGCGCAGGAAGAAGATCAAACGCATCCGCCCAAGCAGATCACGGTGCTCCTGCGTTCGACGGGCGACAAGGAACGCGATAAGCGCCGCATTAAAACTCTCTACGGCACCTTGATTTCCTTCCATGGGCATGACCGCTTCTCGTTCCATGTCTTTGAGAATGGTAAGGGACATCTGATTGATTTCCCCTCCGACACCACGCGCATAGATGCCGAAATGTTGTCGCGCCTCAAAAAATTGACCGGCGAGGAGAATTGGCGAATTGAAGAGATTAAGTTTCAGTAATACAATAAGTGGGAACTAACTTATGCAAACTGCTAAAGCAACTTTCTTAGCTTTCTTCAGTTACGAAAGAGGTAATGATGAACGTGATAGGGGAAACCTTACTTTAATAAGGAAGCTCTTGCAGGCTGAAATATGGGTGCAGACCGGTAAACCATTCCAGATATTTCAAGACCAAGAGAATATTGAATGGGGACAGGCTTGGAAAGAACGAATCAAAAGCGTATTAGATGAGAGTTTATTATTAATTGCAGTTATAACACCTAGCTACTTGGAAAGTGAATCTTGCCGATTTTAGTTTGAATATTTCTTGAAACAAGAGGCACAGCTTAAACGCAAATTAATATTGCCGATATTATATATTGATACCCCAAAATTAAACGACACAAAAGACAATGTCGCAATTGAAATTTCAAAACGTCAATGGATAGATTGGAGAAATTTGCGTTTTGCGTCGTTAAGGTCCACGAAGGTCAACAAGAGCATAGAAGTGTTAGCAAGAGAAATTCGAGATTAAGTTAATGATACATCTACAAAAGGGACATTTGCTAAACCGGGGGGCGAGTTTCCTTTGCCCGATTCCATAACAAGGGAAACTAAAGGGGCTGAATCATTCCAAACAATTGGCAATGAAATTTCGAGTGCGCAAGCATTACCTCCGCTTTTATATATTCCACTTTCATACGAAGAAGATTCGGCTCATCAGCCCAAGCATATTACGGTGAACTTGCGATCGACCGGCGACAAGGAACGCGATAAGCGCCGCATCAAAACGCTTTATGGTACATTGATTTCGTTTCACGGCCGCGATCGCTTCTCTTTCCATGCGTTTGAGAATGGCAAAGGACATCTGATTGATTTTCCCGAAGACACCACGCGTATTGACGCTGAATTGTTGTCGCGCCTGAAGAAGTTAATGGGAGAGGAGAACTGGCTTATCGAAGAAATAAAGTTCCAATAAGGAAATGTCTGCTTCAAATGTCATTGCGAGCGCCTGCAGCGCGCGCGGCGATCTTCTGTTTTCTCCTGTCATTGCGAGTCTTCGAGAAGCAATCTCCAGTTAAAGGATAAACACTATGCCTCATCCACTTGTTGACCAGTTGCGGTTTACACGGAGCGAATTCATGCGGGGCATCAAGGGCCTCAGCGACAAGGATGCCCGCAAGCGCTTGTTGCCCATGAATTGCATCAGTTGGAATGTCGGACATCTGGCTTGGCAGGAGCAGCGCTATTTCCTCTATTTCGGCCAGGGCCAGATCCTTTTACCCGATATCAACGATGAATTTGCTTATGGCGCCCCTGCCAGCAAGCCTGCCCTTAAAGATGTCCTGAAAGCCTGGCATACAACCACGGAAGCCGCCGACCCGTGGCTTGACAGCCTGACCTCAGCCAAGTTGCAGCAATTCGTGATGAGCAAAGGCAGACCGACCAGCCGCATGATCGGCAACCTTTTGCAGCGTACCATCTACCATTACTGGTATCACCTTGGCGAGATCCAAGCCATCCGCCAGATGCTGGGACAAACGGATCTGCCGGAGTATGTCGGCGATATTGAAACTGAAGCGCCGTATCAACCTGAAAAGAGTTGATAGACGAAGACAGTTGGTGCGTGGAAGAGATTAGGTTTCAATAGAATAGCAAAACAAACAAGAAAGTGAAAGGAGTTCTTGTATGGTGAAGAAAGAAGTTTTCGATCCAAATAATACTTGGATATTTATGCTCAAAGAATATGAGCGAATACACAACATGATGGTCAACGAGAGGAAAGATGCCGATACTCGTGTAAATTATTTTCTAACCATTGTTACAGCCTCTATAGGCCTTCTTGTTTTTTTATTTCAAGCATCTAATATTTATCACCAAATATTACTGCCAGCTACGGTATCCATTCTCTCAATACAATTACTTTATGGATTAATAATTCAAAATAAATTAACTATGAGAACGGTACAACTGGCTTCATATAGGGAGGTTCTAGTAAAAATCCAAGATATATTTTCAAGTAATAGTGAAATAATTGCTGGGTATTTTGATTACCAAAGAGAAATACTTAAATTAAATAATACTGGGTTGAGAAAGTTTGTTGCGGATAGGCTGATGGGCAATCTAAGTGATTTCGTTGCTCTAACAAATTCTATTCTTACTGGCGGGACTATATTAACAATATTAATTGCAAACAATCAGCCACCCGACGTAATATTGATTTGGACAATCACAACATTTATTTTGGCGGGCACAATCTTGTATCTCTCTTCAATTATGATAAGAAAATTTATTAAACTACGATCGTGAATTGTTCCTTTTCATTTGTGGTGAAATTCTCCCTGCGCTCGACATCTTCAGCAGGGTAGGGGTTTATGCGATGCGATGATGCACCTTTTGAGATGAATTAGGCACATCTGCTTTTTCAGCACATTAAACCCGCTTCGGGCTGATAGTCTAGGCTTGCTCGTATTTTGAACCCTGGTCGCCGCGGGATGCACGCCAAAGCAGGAGTGATTGATGTTTCGAGTATCAGACTTGTGGAAGAAAACTTATCCCACCGCTCATTCGGGCGTACTCGTCATGCACGACGTGATCAATCCGCCGCACCATGCTGAGTTGGAAAAGCGTAAAGCCGCGCTTGAAGAAGAATTGCGCTCCCGCTTTGCAGGCCAGGATCGTTCCGCGCTTTTGAGCCATCCGATCTTGCAGGCCTACGACGCCTATTATCGGCAGTTCAAAAAGACCTACCACGTCCAGCTTCAACTCGAGTCGATCCTCTTCAAGGGCAAATCCATTCCCAGTGTTGCGGCCCTGGTTGAATCCATGTTCATGGCCGAAATGGATAACCTGCTTCTAACGGCTGGACATGATCTGGATTCAGTCCATCTGCCTCTGACTCTGGATGTCGCTCAGGGAACGGAAACCTACACCCTTCTGCGCGGGGCACAGCAGCTTACCAAGGCGGGTGACATGCTGATTCGTGATACTGAAGCCGTCATCTCGAGCATCATCTACGGGCCGGATCAA
>PMLN01000307.1:18360-18524 GCA_003158885.1 Anaerolineae bacterium | reverse complement strand
ATGTCTGCAATGCACAAACATCATGTTCCCTGGTTCTTGTGGCCGTTTGCCATGCTTTGGCATCTTCTGGCTGCGGTGGTCGGATTGACAGGGAGGTTCATCGCCATGGTACTGGGGATCACCTTCATAGTTGTCGGCGTGATCGTCAGCCTGACATTGATCGG
>PMLN01000307.1:0-18209 GCA_003158885.1 Anaerolineae bacterium | reverse complement strand
CCGTTTTTGGCTATCAATTCCTTGAGCGTTAGGCCCAGCCTTGTGATCCCTTCTCGAATTGTATCGGGCGATGAATACGAGAAGTTAAGCCGCATGGTATTCGCTCCGCCGCCCGTTGCATGAAAGGCTGCGCCCGGTACAAAAGCAACTTTGCGGTCAATCGCGATTTTGAATACGTCGGCTGCATCCAGGTATTCGGGAAGAATGCCCCACAGGAACATGCCGCCCTGCGGGTGAGTCCAACTCACTTCGGAGGGGAATACCTCTTCCATCATTTCAAGCATCACATCGCGGCGTTCCTTGTAGGTGGCGCGGATTGTTTTAACGTGTTCATCCAGAAAGCCGCCTTTACCGACTTCGTAAGCGACATATTGGTTGAAGGATGCGGTGTTCAGATCAGCGCCTTGTTTGGTCATGACCAGTTTGCGGATCACCTGTTCGGGCGCGATCACCCATGCCAAACGCAAACCCGGAGCCAGCAGCTTTGAAAAGGTGCTTAGGTAAATGACATTCCCGCTATAGCATTCACCATCGTAGCCGCGGTATTGGCTGTCCAATGCAACCAGCGATGGAATGTGATCCCCTTCATAGCGCAACTGTCCATACGGATCGTCCTCAACAATTGGAACCCCGTATTTATCGGCCAGTTCGATCAGTTTTTTCCGCCGCTCGAGGCTGAGCGTGACCCCGCTCGGGTTCTGGAAGTTCGGCAGGATGTACATGAACTTCGGCCCGACGCGAAGAGCGGCTTCGAGTTCGTCAACGATCATGCCGTTTTCATCGGTGCGGACCGGGATGTATTGAGCGCCGTAGGAATTCCAGGCCTGCAATGCCCCAAGGTAGGTGGGCGACTCCACGACGATGTAATCCCCGCGGTTGATGAAAAGCCGTCCCATAAAATCCAACGCTTGCTGGGAACCGGAAGTGATCAGGATGTTCTCCGGTGTAACCGGTACGCTATATCGGGCAGTATGCCGGGCGATCATTTCGCGCAGCGGACGATATCCTTCGGTTGGGCTATATTGCAAAGCCTGTGCGCCAAAATGATCCAGCACATAATTGCAGGCTTCCCGAAACTCCTTGATGGGAAAGACATCCGGTGCAGGCAGCCCGCCTCCAAAGGAAATGATGTCCGGTTGCTCGGTCAACTTGAGTAACTCACGAATTACCGAACTGCTCATTTGTTTGATACGGTGAGCGTAACGATATTCCCAGGGTGTTTGCATTCATGCTCCTTAGTCAATGTAGGGCTGTGATGTAAATAGGGACTATAGATAAAAAAGCCTGACAGGTATGTGTTGGCACCCGTCAGGCTCTCTGACTTCACCGCATGCAAATGCTTAGAAGACCTATAGCCAAAATTTTCATCATGGCTTGTTTATCTTACCTTTTTTCCCATCTGCGGGCAAGGTCAAATTACCTGCTGTAAGGTGACAATTGTCAGAGGATTTGGGTGGGTTCCTTAATGAAGGATAAGCCGATCCAATTGGTGGTGGCCGGCGTCAGCGATGATCAGATTTCCCTGCTCGTCGATTGCGATACCCTGGGGATCAATCAGACCGTCGATCAGGATTGTATCCCGGTTAGCCGCCGTTGAAATCAGGTGAACGGCTCCATCTCCAAGCGTGTTGACAAAAATATGGCCTTGATCGTCTTCGATCACATCATCGGGAGTCAAAAGATGAGCCAACTCCTGGATCGAACCATCTGCCCGAATTCGGCTCAGTGAGTTGCCGTTTTCATCCACAACCAGAATGCTGCCACCCGTCTCCACCCACGCTCCAGTCGGGCGCAAAAATCCATGTGCAATCACACGGACAGTCTTTCCATCCAGACTGACGCGTAAGACGGTTCCATTTGGACTATCGGGAACGATGATCGTTTGAGTATTTGAGTCGAATGCAATTCCATCCACGCCAAGCTGGCCGGTTGTGTTATGCAAAGCTAGAAACAAGGTCAATGCTTTCGTTCTTGGATCATAATGCACCAAACGATTCGTGCCTTGCTCGGCAATGACCAGCGAGCCATCCGGCAACATGACCATGCCTTCCGGTTCGCTCAACCCCGAAATCAGCGTCTGCAGTTTTTTATCTGGGGTGTATTCCTTTATCGTTTGGTCCTGAACATCGGAAATATAGATGGAACCATTGGGCGCTAAAAGAAGATCATCCGGCGAGGGAAGATTTTGTACCAGGACGACCAGCGTTGGTTTGGAAGGGAATGTGGGTGTAGAGGTTGGATTTTGTGTGGGAGTTGTTGAGGGAAGCGCTGTGCCGGCTGGCGTAGGCAGGGGAGATGGCGTTAACTCAAAAGTTGGCGTTTCGGTTTGGTTATTAGAAGCGCAGGAGGCTATAGAGATCGCCAGGAGGACGATTCCCAATAGCCTCCAATGAATAGGATTGAAATGGGACATCAATCTGCAAGCGAGAGAAAGTATTCGTGGAAGCGCAAATCGTTCGTCAGTTCGGGGTGAAAGGATGTGGCCAGGAAATGTCCCTGTTGTGCGGCGACAATGCGCTGGTCGGGAAGTATCGAGAGAACTTTTGCATCGGCCTGTACGGACTCAATGATCGGTGCGCGGATGAAGATGGCATGAAATGGTTCCTGCGAGCCGGTCACTTGTTTCAATTCAGGAATATCCAGGTCGGCTTCGAAGGAATCCACCTGGCGGCCAAATGCGTTGCGTGCGACTTTGATATCCATCAGGCCAAGCAAAGGCTGGTCACGGCTTATATCTTTCGACAGGAAGATGGCGCCTGCACAGGTTCCCCAAATGGCGTGCCGCTGGCCAAACGTGCGCAGCGGCTCCATTAAGTTAAAGTCAACGACAAGTTTGCCGATGGTGGTCGATTCGCCGCCGGGGATAATGAGACCATCGAGGCCTTTGAGATGTTCCGGTAAGCGAACCTCAATCGCATCCACGCTGAGTCGTTTGAGCATGACCACATGCTCCGCGAAGTCGCCTTGAATGGCGAGTACACCGATTTTCATGTTCATTATGGCAGGGGCACGGTACGTCTTTGGCGGATTCCGCCATCGATCATTGTGCCATGCCCCTACAAGGAATTACCAACCACGGCCCGCGATCTTCTCAGCCTCGGGCATTTGGGAAATGTTGCGCCCGACCATCGGTTCACCGAGATTCTTGCTCACTTCCGCTAGAATGCCCGCATCCTGATAATGTGTCACCGCTTTGACAATAGCCGCCGCGCGCCTGGCCGGGTCTCCGCTTTTGAAAATTCCGGAGCCGACGAATACGCCATCGACACCGAGCTGCATCATCAGCGCCGCATCCGCGGGAGTAGCGACACCGCCGGCCGCAAAGTTGACGACCGGCATCCGTCCAAGTTCCTTGGTTTCCTTGACCAGTTCATACGGCGCACCAAGTTCTTTGGCAAAAGCCATCAACTCTTCATCCGCCATCGTTGTTAACCGGCGAATGTCTCCAAGAACTGTTCGTGCATGACGTACTGCCTCAACGACATCGCCTGTGCCGGCTTCGCCTTTGGTGCGGATCATGGCGGCGCCTTCGCCAATGCGGCGCAAGGCCTCACCCAGGTTGCGGCATCCGCATACAAACGGCACCTTGAATAAATGCTTGTTGATATGGTTTTGTTCGTCGGCCGGCGTCAAGACCTCTGACTCATCAATGTAATCCACGCCAATTGCTTCAAGGATCTGCGCTTCGACAAAATGCCCAATGCGGCATTTCGCCATGACCGGTATCGTGACCGCGTCCATGATCTTCAGAATTAAATCCGGGTCGGACATGCGCGCCACGCCGCCTTGTGCGCGGATATCGGCAGGGACGCGCTCCAGCGCCATAACCGCGCAGGCGCCGGCGTCTTCCGCGATCTTTGCGTGTTCCGGCGTGACCACATCCATAATGACCCCGCCTTTTAACATTTGGGCTAAACCCTTTTTGACAGCAAATGTACCAGTCTGTTGTTCCATTCGATCTCCTTTAGAATTTGCAAACAGATTCTACCACGCCGATTTAAACGCGTCGGTATATCCGCTAATGGGGATCATGGCTTAGAAAATGCCCAAAGACTGAAGGTGGAGGATAAGGAATGAAGCAGGGAGGCAGGAGAGGGACAATCACCCGCCATTGTTCGCCGGTAAGATTCATCGGATTTTTGAGTAAAAAATNNACGAATAAAAACGAATATCCTGGTCTGCGGGCAAGTGAGAGGGGGGTGAAGCATTCCCCGACACCGAGATTCTAGTACAAATGTGCGAAGATGGGAAGAGAGGAAATCGGGAATGGAATTATCCTCTGTCAGGAATGGAATGGCTTTGTCAAGCGACTTTGGTGAGAGGGTGAATGGGGATTTGATTGATCGTATTATTTGTTCCTGCCTTGATTGTCCGCCCTTGACAAAAAGCGCAGAGGTGATACAATTATTACAATGATACAATTAATTCAATTGAAGTGAAGGATATGTCCAGTCAGAAACCGCTTACCCTGCACATTGACTTCCGCTCCGGACTGCCAATCTATATTCAAATCATGAACCAGATTGAACAGCAAGTTTCGGGCGGGACGCTGAAACCCGGCGCCCAGCTGCCAACCGTCCGTACACTGGCATCCGAATTGCGCATTAACTTCAACACAGTGGCAAGAGCCTATCGTCTATTGGATGAGGCCGGCATCATCTCAACCCAGCAAGGACGCGGCACGTATATCCTGGTGAAGCCGCCGCCGGAGGTTGAGGAACGGCTTCGGGAAGAAACGCTGGAAGCATTAGCCCGCCAATATATCGGCGAGGCCAAGCGTTTGAACTGCTCGAACGCGGAAATCATCCAAAAGGTGCGCGACCAACTGAAGTCTTGGAAAGAAACGCAATTAGATAGTGAGTGATCAAAAGGAGAATGCAATGGAAACGAAATTTCTAAAGAATATCATTCAAAAGAATAAAAACACCAGAACGGATCAGCACATCCCCGGTATCGCAGGATTCTTGTTCGCCATCATCCTGATCGGCGCGATCAAAGTCGACTTGATGCTGCAAGCGATCCAAGCGCCGGATCCCACCATTACCACTGTTGTGCTGGCAATGACTGTGATTGCCACTTATATTTTGTTTGCCTTGAAAGTGGCTTCGCAATGGGAAAAGGCGGTGGTACTGCGATTAGGAAAGTTCCATGCGCTACGCGGCCCCGGCCTCTTCTGGATCATTCCAATTCTGGACACCCTCCCAACCTGGATTGACAGCCGCGTCATGGTCACGCCGTTCTCCGCCGAGAAAACGCTGACCAAAGACACAGTGCCGGTGAATGTGGACGCGGTTTTATTTTGGGTGGTATGGGACGCGGAAAAAGCTGCGCTGGAAGTGGAAGATTATCGCGCTGCAATCGCCTGGGCTGCACAGACCGCTCTGCGCGACATCATCGGACGCATGATGCTGGCTGACATCCTTGTTGGACGTTCAGCTATTGACGAAGAACTCCAGCGCATCATTGATGAGCGCACCACGCCCTGGGGTGTGACCGTCAATTCGGTCGAGATCCGTGACATTGTCATCCCACAGGATTTGGAGGATGCCATGTCACGGCAGGCGCAGGCCGAACGCGAACGACAGGCGCGCGTCATTCTGGGCGAATCCGAGCAACAGATCGCGGCCTCGTTTGCCGAGGCATCCAAAGCTTACGTGGATAACCCGACCGCTTTGCATTTGCGCGCGATGAACATGCTTTTCGAGGGCTTGAAGGAAAAAGGCGCACTGGTCATCGTGCCTTCATCCGCCGTGGATACGATGAACCTGGGCGGCCTGAGCGGCGTGGTTGCACTGGCGCAGAACAACAAGCCGAAGGAATAGCAACCAGGAAGATTATGGAAAATTGGACCCGTAGAAAAGTGATGACCACGGCCACCACGATTGCCGTCGTTACAAGCGCGGCGGTGGTCATTGCCAAAACCATCGGGGCAATCATCGTGGGAGCCTTTCTGGCAGGAGCGGGAACGGCGCTCACGATAGGATTTTTGATCGCGGCCGGCCTGCTGATCAAGCCGCCCGATGGAAAAAAGTAAAGTTGTTTCACGTGAAACAAAAGGAGAATTGAATGTCCACCCGTTTGACCCTTGTGATCGTCCTGGTTTTACTGCTCGCCTCCGCGCTGGCCGGCGTCCTGCTCTGGAATCGCCTGCCGGACCCCATGGCTTCCCATTGGGATGTCAATGACCAGGTCAACGGCAGCATGCCCAAGGTCTGGGGCGTCTTCCTGATGCCGCTCATCTCGCTGGGCATGTTCCTGCTCTTCCTGCTG
This sequence comes from Anaerolineae bacterium, assembly GCA_003158885.1. GTDB lineage: Bacteria > Chloroflexota > Anaerolineae > Anaerolineales > Villigracilaceae > Fen-1038. The sequence continues at coordinate 11,939 of PMLN01000307.1, read as the reverse complement.
GTGCCGGCCATTGACCCGTTGAAGGCGAATATCGCCAAGTTCCGTGAGGTTTTCAATTTGTTCATCGCCTTCATGATGCTTTTCATGGTCTATGTCTATGCCCTGAGCCTGGCATGGAATCTTGGTTTTACCCAGTTTAAGATGAGCGCCTCGCTCCTGCCGGCATTGGGCCTGTTGTTCATTCTGATCGGTTTCATGCTCCGCAGGGCCAAGCGAAATTTCTTTATCGGCATTCGCACACCCTGGACCTTGTCCAACGATAAGGTCTGGGATGAGACCCATCGGGTTGGCTCCATTCTGTTCATCGCATCCGGTATATTGGCGCTGATCGGTGCCTTTTTCGGCGGCGAGATGGCTTTTCTTCTGATCCTAATCCCGTTATCGGCCTCAGCGGTCTTCCTTGTGATCTATTCTTATGTTTTATATCAAAAGGATACGAAAGCCTGATCAAACCGCCAGAAGCAGCATACCGTTATTTGATCGAAAACAACCCGCCTCGAAATCCTGTATCGAGAGCGGGTTGTTTTTTTGAAATGATGCCCCTGACCGGTATTCCCGTGCAGGCTGGACCCTCAAAATAATTCCTGGACGACTGCGTTGAATAGTAAAAACAGAACAAACGTTCTATTTCTCTTGGGGTTGCTAATCAGACACAAAGTCATTACACTAGACATATGGCTGACGGGAAGATACTCGAACTCGAGCAAAGGATTCAGCAACTTAAGCGCCTCGTTGAATTAAGTGTAACGCTCAACTCCACGCTTGACCTGGAAACCCTGCTTCAACTGGTCACGAGTACCGGGGTCGAATTGCTGGCTTGTCAGTCCACTTCCATCTTGTTGTATGATGAAAAACAACCGCGTTTGTATTTTGCGGCTGCAACGTGTTCCGATCCAAAGAAACTTGCTCAAGTTCCGGTGCCGATTGAAGGCAGCCTGGCAGGAACGATATTTCGGACCAACCGCTCCATTATCCTGAACAATGCAGAGCAGGACTCTCGCCATTATACGGGGGTTTCTGAACACCTTCATTTTCACGTTAAAACGCTGGTCGGCGTCCCCATGCTGATTAGAGATCGCGTGATGGGTGTGCTGGAGGCGGTCAATAAACGCGAGGGGATTTTTGATGAGCGCGATGAAACCATCCTGTCCGTGATCGCGTCTCATGCGGCGATCGCGATTGAAAATGCCCGCCTCCTGGCAAGCACCAGACAGGCATTGGAGAAGGTCAGGGAATCGGACCAGCTCAAAGGCAATTTTTTATCGCTGGCTTCGCACGAACTGCGGACGCCCCTCGGCATTATCATCGGTTATGCTTCGTTCCTGCGTGAAGATGCGCGCGGGGAACTATCGGAACATGCGCAACATGTATTGGACGCCGCATTGCAAATGCGATCTCTCGTGGAGGATATGACCAACCTGACGATGCTCGAAACGCAGGGGAAAATGACGTTCAAGCCGAGGATTGTTCCCATTCAAACCATTTTGAAGACGGCTCGCGAGGAAGTGAGTCAAATCGTATTAGCTCATGAACAAAAATTGAGGCTGGCTTGCGGCGAAGTGCCAATGAACGTTCAAGTGGACCCCGAAAAAACGGTTTCAGTCTTTGTCAATTTGCTGAATAACGCGATCCGCTTTTCGCCGCAGGGGAGCGAGATCATCCTGGGCGCCACCCAGCAAGACGATCGCATCATGGCATGGGTGCAGGATCATGGAGTCGGAATCGCCCCCGATAAGTTGAAGCGAATCTTCGATGGGTTCTATCAGGCCGAGTCTCCAAATACGCGTCATCACGGCGGGCTGGGGATCGGTCTGGCAATCGCCAAGGGTTTAATAGAAGCGCAGGGCGGCAAGATTTGGGCTGAATCGAACGGTGAAGGCCGCGGCGCAATCTTTAAAGTATTATTGCCAAGGACATAAAAAGAAGCGGATAACACATCCGCTTCTTTTTTAACTTCAGGCGTATCACTTTCACCCGAGATGCATTGGCATGATCACGTGCAGGAACTGTTCGTCGCCGACAGGACGTATGACGCCCGGTGCGTTTGCCGCCGATGTTTCAAGCACGACGTTTGGGGTCTTGATCACTTCCAGCGCCTCGCGCAAAAACTTGACGTTGAATGCGATCAACACACCGCTCCCATCCACGGTTGCTTCCACAATCGTCTCGTTCTTGCCCGTTTCTTCTGAAGTGGCGGTCATTTCAACTTCGCTCGGTTTCAGGTCGCCGTTCGCGGTTTTGATGTTCAAACGCGCCACATTCGAACCTTCACGTGCAAAAATTTCGGCTTGTTTGCAAGCCTTCAGCAACGCCGCCGTCGAGACGAGCGTGCGTGAAGTATGTTTGCGGGGAATGATCTGCTGATAATCGGGAAATGTGCCATCGATCAATTGAGAAACAAGCTCGATATCCTTCACCCGGAACACCACCTGGCCGCGTCCTTTAGGGATCACCATGGAAATTGACTCTTCGCCATCGCTGGCGATGCGCGCCAGTTCGGTCAAGGCGCGCGCCGGGACGATTACGGAAACCGGTGCAGAGGCGGGTGCGCTTAATGAAGCCTTGCTCACCGACAAACGGAATCCATCCGCGGCGGCCATGGTCAATTTATCTTTTTCCACCTGAACAAGCACGCCCATCAATACGGGACGCGCTTCATCCGTCGAAGCCGCAAAGGCGACTTGTTGGATCATTTCGCGGAAGTTGGCTACGTTGAGTTGAACCGCACCTTCAAGGTCAGGGACGGGAAGCGGAGGAAATTCCTGCGCATCAATACATTTGATATCGTTGGTGGAAGTGCCGCCGCGCACGTTGAGCGTTTGCGTTTGGGAGTGAAGCGAAAGCATCACCTGGTCGCCTGGCAGCGTATTGACCAAATCTGAGAAGGTGCGCGCTGGCACAGTCGTTGAACCGTCCTGCTCGATACGTGCAGGAATCCAGCAGGTGATTCCCAATTCCAAATTTGTGGCGGAGAGCCGCAGCCGTCCTTCGTCCGATGCAATCAAAATATTCGAAAGCACTGGCAGGGTCGAACGCGGTGAAACTGCGCGGGAAACGATCCCCAGACCACGAGCCAAATTTTCCTGCAAGACCGTTACTTTCATAAGTCAGCCCTCGCTATCTGATGATATGTGAGTATATCATTAATGAACAAACGCAGAGAATATCAGCGCCACAATCAGGAAAAGAAATTGCAGGCCAAACAGGGCTGCGGTGATATAGATGACCAATTGCCAGGCTGGGTTGACGCGCTGCTGCCGGATCTTCTGTCCTTCCGCCAATTGACGGATAGTCTGTGCGGCTTCATCGGTCCATGACTTGTCGACCCCGCCAACCCAAATCAGGCCCTGCGATTCATTAGGCACGATAATGCGGATCCCGTCAAACGAGCGGATCCACCCCGGTGCGGCGAGCGTATTGCTTCCGCTCAAGACGATAGCGTTGAAATTTCCCTGCGGTTTTTCGGATGCAATCGTGACCGGTACATTTGGCGCAACCTTTAATAAGGCGGCCTTCACCGATTCTGCAAAGCCATCTCCTGAATCCAATATAAGTATTGGAAATGCAGCCTGCCTGGCGGCTAATGCATCTGCGGTAAAGACACCGTCGCGGCGCAAAACCAGCAAATGATAGAGCAGTAAAACCGCGAACAACATAAGTAACTGCAAATCGTTGAGAATGGTGGCAAGGAATGTGGTGTAAATTTGGCCGGTAAATAGCGCACTGAATAATTGATAGACCAATGCCACTGCCGCCGACATTCCGCCAATTACGCCGGCAAACAATGCCAGATATAAGTATGCCTTGCGCACATCGGAACGCCGCGCATGGTCGCCCACATCATTCTTCACCAGAGCTTGACTTTCCAGCGGAATCCAGGTTGCCAGCCACAGCGGCAGCCACGCGACGATCAACGAAATTGCGGCTGCCAGTTCCGAGCGCATTGCATCGCTCATCAGCAGATTGCCGATCAGTATGTCAATGATGAATTTGATAAGCAATGCCACACCGGTAAAGGCCGCTCCCAAGCCCAGGGTGGATAGGATGTAATAGTAAACATGCTTCAGGCTGGCTTGACGGATCGCATCGCCCACGCTTTCGATATGGCGGTTGAGCCAATGGCCATAATAGGCCCACACCGCGCCGAGCGGCACGCCGATTGAAATCGGCCCGCCGATTTGGCGGATGAAATCGCTGGTCGAAAGATTTGACCCGAGCAGTTTGCTGACGACCAGGTTGATGGACATTGCCGCAGTGGTCAGCACGGTGATCACGCCCCCGAGCGCCAGCAAATAGAGCACGCCCAGGCGCAGGTTCGATTCGCGTTCCGCCGTGTCTATGATCGAATTCTGAATCACGCGCCATGAATAAACCCAAACCGGCGTCCCGACGATGAGCAAGGCGATGCCATTGATCAAAGTTTCGGAAGTAAGTTCACCCAATATGCCGCCAGGCACAAAGAATAAGTAATTCAAAACTTGTTGGGCACCAAAGACAGTCATGAGCAGGCTATATAGCACCCAAATGTAACGATAAAGGCGGCGCACATCGGCGAAGTTTTCTTTACCAGCCCCTTTCAGAGAGTCGGGCAGAGTCTTCCATTCGCGGCGCAGGATGTTCCAAAAATAAAGCGCCACGATGCCGTTCATCAGGATGGCGATCAGGTTATCTGCCAGAGTCTGCCCACTTCCCAGGATGGCACGTTCAACGGTCATATGCGTGACCTGAAGCAAGCCTCGATCAATCAAAGCCAGCAGATTCTGGAAAACGGGAATGAGTGTGCCGATTAAAACCGCATAAAGGAATATGGCGCGCAGGCTGGCGGTTTTTTCCTCTGCCTCGCGAGCCGAGACGCGCTGCGCCCACAACCAGTGAAATAGAAAGATCGGCAGGCCAACCAGAATGAGAGCCAGCGCNNCGGCGGACGGTTTTCATGGCATTCTCCTTTTTGAAATTCGGATTTGCCGCAGATCAACACAGATGACAGCGGATATTTTCAAAATTCCCTCATGGTTTTTGGTACCAACTGTAATCCCAAAGGTTATAGGTTGGCATGGATGAAATTTTCCACACACCATTTTGTTTCACCAGTTGTGCCGAACCCGCGTTGGTGTACCCTGATGAAAACAGGTCACCAGATGTATAAAGCGTATTGATTTGAATACTGGCTTCATCAGCAGAGACCTCGGCTGTCCCGATCTGGATGCTCACACCGGATGGATTGAGTCCTCCCGTAGCGAACGATTGGCGAAATTGATCGAAGGTGGGTTTGTAGCTCAAGTCAGCCAGGCAGCCGTAGGCTTTTTGATAGTCCTTGTTGAGTAAAGCCAGCACGTAGTTATGTGCCACTCCTTCGGGTGCGGCTTCGGAAATGTAAGCTTGCTTATTATTCTGGCGCACGAAGAAAATCGCCAGCGCAACGATGATCAGCACAGCGATNNCATTGTATAGGTTTTGAAATGAAAAGGCAAGCGGATTCCAAAGGGTCTTTGTAATGATAAAATCAAAGCAAGTCAAACTCAAGGAGGCTGGAATGCGCTCGCAAATTAATGAACTGGTTGCGATGGGTGACATCGAAACCTTGTACGAACTCATGGCAGAAGACGATGATTGGATGAATCAGTTGGACGCAGCGGAGGGGCTTGTCAAACTGGGTGACCGGCGCGGATTGGATTTTCTCCTCAGCGCAGAGGATAGCGAAGAGAAGGAAATCCGGCAGGTAGCCGGGGAAATCCTCGCAGCTCCCGTGATTGCGAACCGCCGCCAGGAATTGGAGGCGGAAGAGGAACGCGAGTTCAAGAAGAAGATTGAAAATGCCAAGGTGCGCCTTCAAAAAGGCCGCAAGGTTTTCCGCTACAAAACGGTTTATCTCCCTTCAGGTTCCATCCTGGGCGGGGATACTCACAATGAGGGGTTTCCAGTCCCGCCACTTGATGAATTCGGCCTGGAAGGTTGGGAGGTCATCGATATCATTCTCCGTCGAAAGCAGTCCCTGATTGGGAGCGGGGATGAAGGTTCCACCGGTGTTTATTTTCTCTTGAAAAAAGAACTTGCTCCTGAAGAAAGCACAGAGCTGGATGAAATTTAAGAGGATCTGTTTTTCAGGTTTACCCATGCCCCTATGCCAGGGGAAGTGGTGCATTTCGTGAGCTTTTGAGTCATTCGCCACAGAGCACATAGAGAACTTGATACACTTGTCTAATCGATCATAAAGGAGTACCCATGACAACCTCTGCCCCGCGCTGGGATGTGAGCAACATCTATCCAAGCCTCGAATCCAAAGAGTACAAGGCCGCAGTGCAAAGTTACAAAAAGCAAGTTGCGGCGTTGGAAAAATTCTTCACCACCAAACTCGGTCCAATGAATGCCAAATCAAAAGCCAGGGAGCTGGCTCCTTTGGTGGGAAAGGCGATTGATCGCATCAATAAGATCCAAACGCTGGCTTCCACGATCGTGCCATATATCGAAGCCTTTGTCACCACGGACTCGCGCAATAAAACGGCGATGCGGGCCATGTCGGAGTTTGAGCAGGCCAGCCTGCCGATGAGAAAGCTCAGCGTCCAGTTTGAAGCGTGGGTTGGCAAGATTGCCCCAAAACTGGAAAAAATCGTCAAGGCCAATAAATCCGCCGCGGCGCATGAATTCATGCTGCGGGAATCGGCCGAACAAAGCAAGTATTTGATGAGCGATCCTGAAGAAGGCCTCGCCGCTGAAATGACCCTGAGCGGAGGCAACGCCTTTGAGAAGCTGCAAGGCACGGTCACATCGCAGCTTTCGGTGGACTTTGAGCTGGACGGCAAAATCCAAAAATTGCCCATGCCGGCCCTGATCAACTTAAGATCGCATCCGGATGAAGCGGTTCGTCAGCGCGGCTATGAGGCGGAGAATATCGTCTGGGAATCGGCCAAGGAGGCCCTGGCAGCCTGCCTGAACGGGGTCAAGGGAGAAGCAAATGTCTTGAACAAGCGGCGCGGCCGCGAAGACGCCGTCCATTCCGCCCTGGATGCGGCGCGGATGGATCGCAAGACTCTCAAAGCCATGCTCGGAGCGATGGAGGATTCGTTCCCGATGTTCCGCAAATATTTCAAGGCGAAGGCGAAGAAACTTGGAAAGGAAACCCTGGCGTGGTGGGACCTTTTTGCACCGCTGGGCAAAACCGATAAAGTCTATTCGTTCGAGGAAGCGCGTGATTTTATCCTGGAAAACTTCGGAAAGTTCTCGCCCGAACTGAGCGCATTTGCCCGGTACGCTTTTGAGAATCATTGGATCGACGCCGAGCCGCGCGATGGCAAACGCGGGGGCGCCTTCTGTATGGGTATTTCCGGCGTAAAGGAAAGCCGCGTGCTCTGCAACTTCGACGGTTCGTTTGACCAGGTTTCGACGATTGCGCACGAGCTGGGTCACGGCTTTCATAACCATTGCGCGTTTGAAGCCGATAAGACCGAACTGCAGCAACTCACTCCCATGACTTTGGCAGAGACCGCTTCCACCATGTGCGAAACGATCGTGACCGAAGCCGTGCTGGCTTCCGCCAAGGATCCGCAGGAGGAATTGGCAGTGCTTGAGGCATATATCCAGAACGCGTCGCAAATCGTCGTGGATATTTATTCGCGNNGATGAACGTTATCTGCAAAAGTTCATGTGGACCTGGAAGCCGCATTATTATTCGCCGGGCTTGTCGTTCTACAACTTCCCATATGCCTTTGGCTTGTTGTTTGCCACCGGCTTATATGCCATCTATCAGCAACGCGGCGCAGCCTTTGTGGAGGATTACAAGAGCCTGCTGGCATCCACCGGGGAGGCCTCCGCTGTGGATTTGGCGGCGCGCTTCGGCATCCACATCCGCACAAAGAAATTTTGGGAAGACAGCCTCGCCATCATCGGCAAACGCATCGAGAGATATTGCGAACTTTGATTTTAAAACTTCCGAAGCGCCAAAAAGCGGCGAGACTTCGGAAGTTTTAAACCTGGGTGATGCGCAGGCTGTAAGGAAATGAAAACATATACTTTTTTCATGCGCCTATAACGCCTCCGATATAAAAAACCTCCGAGGGCTTCGTAAAGCACCTCGGAGATTTAATTTAAGGGAAAGAGATACTAAGTCTATGCCCAGCCGCGCCACTGCATGGCTTTGACCACGCGGTCAATCGCGACCATATACGCCGCATCGCGCATGTAAGTTTTTTCCTTCAAAGACATATCCAGGACACCGTGGAAGGCCTGCGTCATCTTGGTATCGAGCCGCTCGAGCACTTCCTGCTTCGTCCAATAGAAGTTCATATCGTTCTGGACGGACTCGAAGTATGAGGTTGTAACGCCGCCTGCGTTGCACAAAAAGTCGGGAATGTTGAAGATCTTATTGGCCTTGAAGTATTCGTCCGCTTCGAGCGTAACGGGGCCGTTTGCGCCTTCGGCAACGATCTTAATGCGCTTCGACATCTTCTTGATCGTATCGCCATTGACGTGGCCTTCGATGGCCGCCGGGATTAAAACGTCCGCTTCCTTTGTGATCCAGGCATCGCCGTCTTCGACAATATAGCCTTTATCCTGCGCCTTCTTCTTGTCAATCGTGCCGTACTCATCCACGATGGTCAGCAGGAAATGAGGATCAACGCCGTCTTTGTGGCTGTACGTGAAGGACTTCTTCTCATTGCGGTCATAGCAGGAAACGCATGCAACCTTACCGCCTAAAAGATCAATGAAACCGATTGAGGCATATTGCGCCACATTTCCAAACCCTTCGATGGCCGCGACACAATTCTTCGGATCCATCTTGAGATACTTCATCGCTTCGCGCACGTGATAAATCACGCCAAAGCCGGTCGCTTCGGTGCGGCCTTCGGAGCCGCCGCCGCCCAGGGGTTTGCCGGTGAACACGCCCGGTGTGTACTGGCCGACGAGGCGAGAATATTCATCCATCATCCAGCCCATCATCTGGGGTGTAGTGCCGACATCGGGTGCGGGCACATCATTGCGCGGGCCGATGTTCTTCCACATGACATCCACCCAACCTCGGCACAAGCGTTCCTTCTCATGGACGGAGAGCGTGGACGGGTCCACGATGATGCCGCCCTTGCCGCCGCCCAGCGGAATATCCGCCACGGCGCATTTCCACGTCATCCAGGTCGCCAAGGCGCGGACGGTGTCCAGCGTCTCATTGGCCGCAAAGCGGATGCCGCCTTTGTTCGGGCCGCGTGCGTCGTTGTGTTGGACGCGGTAGCCTTGGAAGATGCGAGTTGAGCCGTTGTCCATCCGCACCGGGATGCGGAAGGAATATTCACGCATCGGCCAGCGCAGGACTTCAGAGACGGCCGCGTCGAGTTTAAGCAGTTTTGCAACGTGATCAAACTGTGTCTGCGCCATCTCAAAAGCATTAAGTTGTTCAGCCATGTTCTTCTCCTAATTAAGATTTTTAGAAAATATAAGCGGGCAGACCCGGATGGGTTTGCCCGCTTATAATGCACCTATGGAATATACTTGAATCATATAAACAAGTTCCTGCACACCTTACCGCTTAACCTTACACGACTTTCATTTTCCCGTCAATATGACGGGTATCATAAAATTTTTAAGCGCGAGGAGGAAATAGATCATCCTGTTTACCCATTTCCGTTTGTTTTGCTGGAAATATTGGCAGCTTTATTCTCCATTTTTGCAGTAAATTCTTGACCAGATTCGGTCTTTTCTGCTCGAATGGTTTAAAAATAAATATATAGAGAAGGATGGCTATAAGGATCGATACCACACTGCTCATAAGGGCCAGGGGCGTCTGAGGCAAGGAATTTCTCTCCAGAACCAAATTAAAGATTTCCACAACGGTGAAATGCACGAGATAAACCGGATAGGAAAGCTCGCCAATAAACCGGTCAATTTTGATGCGCGAGGTGAGGTGGAAGAGGATGGGAATAACCACGAACCAGCCTGCATAGGAAATAAGAACTGTGTATGGCTTGGCAATACCCAGCTTGTGAAGATGATCGGGGACCTTTTGGGCCAGATATAGACAAAAGATGAGCGCGGCGACGAAGATCATATAATAAATGGGTTTCTTCAACCTGAATTGTTCCCTGCCTGCCAGCGTCGCGGCATAGATGCGATGGCTGATCATCCCGCCCACGAAGAGCAATAGCTCAAAAGGAAAAAAACGGTAGTTGAAAGGATCGCCGGTCTGGTGCAAAACCTGATAGGTGTAAATCCGCATCCCTAGCGAAACCAAAGCAATCACCCAAAGCCAGCGCGTTTTTAGTTTGCTTAGGAGCGGTACGAAGATGTAGAAAGTAAGTTCCATTCCGATGGACCAGGCTTGTCGGATGACCAGATAAACATACAAGGGTGCGGGATCTTTTGTAAAATTGGCCGTGAACGAAAAGGATTGTCCAGGATCGTTCTTTAAGAACATGACCCAATCCTGAAAGAAAATGGTCAGGTTGGTTAATCCTGTAAATACAACCCCAAGCAGTCCGTTCTTCTGCGGTGAATAAGTCAGATACGGAGTCAGGTTAAGCCAGTTTCCTGAAATAAAGCCTGTGATCGTGATCGCCACCAGCGCAAGTCCGAGAACGACATAATATGGAAAGAAAATCCTCAGGAAGCGGCTGGTATAGAATTCAACCGCCGATTTGTATTTGGTCGAAACCAGGGACATGTAAAAGCCGGAGATTAGAAAAAATATCTCCACGGCCTCCACACTACTGTGCATCGGCCATGGAAGCAGGTTGACCCCTGAATGGGCGGCAACCACACAAAGCGCCAGATATATTCGCAAAATACCCATGGATGTATTTTCATCTCCTCAATTGTTTTGTCAGTTCGGCCCTGATCACTTGTGGATCGGCCTTACGGTTGTATTCGGCGCGGCAACGGTGGTATCAACCAACGCACACGCACAGAACATTTTTGATTTCGTTTGAAGCTCGGCGTGGACTTCAAGACCGATGACGGGTTCAAATTCCATGTTCATAATGTCATTGCAAATGATTATAACAAAGCAAAGATGAGCGCAGCAATCCCGGAGACAACTAACTAATTAATTATTGGAGGAGATTGCTTTCCTGCAATGAATGCGATTAGAACGATATGTCCTGCTTATGTTTTGGTTTCCGTTTTTCCAAAAAAGCTGCAACGCCTTCCTTGTGCTCAGGGCGCTGGCCTGCGATTTCCTGCAAATCCGCTTCCGTGTTCAAAACATCCTCGAGATTTGAGAGCACTGCCCGGTTGAAGGCCTGCTTTGCCAATCCGAACGCGCCGATGGGTCCGGCTGCTAATTCCTGTGCATATGCCAGAGTATCATCCATAAAATTTGCTGCTGGGAAAATGCGATTGAGCAACCCCCATTCCAACGCTTGCCGGGCTGAAATCGGCGCGTTACTGAAATAAAGTTCCTCGGCGCGTCCCAGACCGATCAGGGCGGGCAATAATAATGACACGGCTGAATCGGGAACAAGGCCAATACCGCCAAAGCCGACCACTAATTTTGTTTTCTCCGTTGCAACCCGCAGGTCACAGGCCAATGCAACTCCCAGCGCTGCACCCGCACAGGGACCATTGAGGGCGGCAATGACCGGTTTTTCAATGCGGCGGATTTTTATAACCAGCGGGTTGTACGTTTTTTCCAAATGTGTGCGATAGGAAATCACGCCGCCGCCCTGCATTTCGGAAATATCCTGTCCCGCGCTGAATACTTTTCCTGAACCCGTCAATATGACGACGCGTACTTGCGAATCTTTTTCCGCTTGTGTGAATGCCTCTTGTAATTCGTTGATCAACTCCACATTGAACGCGTGAGCGCGTTCAGGCCGGTTCAGGGTCAGGGTGAGTATGTCTGTTTGAAGTGTGGAAAGAAGCGTGGGCATAAGACAGGGGACAGGGATAAGGGGTAAAGAAGAAGGGATAGGGTTTCAAAATTCCCTATCCCTTTTCCACCTATTCTCCAACTTTAG
>PMLN01000028.1 GCA_003158885.1 Anaerolineae bacterium | reverse complement strand
ATCCGTGTCATCCGTGTTCTATTTCGCAAGCATCTTCGCGAACTTCGCAGTTAACCTTTTACCTCTATCCCGGGAAATCATAGCCAATCATATAATCAGGAAAATCATATAATACCCACGGTCACAAATTGCGCTTTCCACCTTCTGAAATAGCGCAATTTGCGACCGAGTGCGGTATAGTTCCAGAATATGACAGCTAAAGTGCTACAATACAAGCATAGAAAAGGAATATATAAACCATGAGCAAAGAAGATGATCTCCGTGATGTTCTTGATAAAACCGCAAAAGAGATTTCCCGTACGGAAAATAACCCGCGCGCCTGGCTGACCTGGATGGTCTATTTGCTGGGTCGCATGGAACAGGAAGCGATAACTCGCAACCCCGATAAAACATCTTATTCTGAAATGTTAGCCGCCCTGCAGGATGTCATCCGAAACCGCCAAAGAACCGGCGGATGGTAATGAATTGCTGCTTGCACAGGCTTTAAGACTACATTCATCCCGGCCCTCCCCAAATCCGCCAAGCGCAAACCGGGAAACTTTCAAGTCTCCTGATGCGAATTTTGGGAACGCACCCACAAAGGCGAGGACGATCGCTTTTGTCGGTGCGGGAGGCAAAACCACAGCCATTTTTCAACTGGCACGCGAACTTCCCCAGCCCGTCCTTATAACAACCACCACCCATCTCGGCGCATGGCAAATCCCGCTTGCCGATACGCATATCGTTGCACACCAAATAAGCGATGTCGCTGAGCGCGAATTCCAAGGGGTGACATTGATCAGCGGTTCCATTCAAGATGATAGAGTAATGAATATAGGGGATGATATACTATCTTGGCTACACGCAACTACTCAAAAGCTCAATATCACATTACTGATCGAGGCGGATGGATCACATCAAAAGGCATTAAAAGCGCCGAATGAGCACGAACCGGTCATCCCCGAGTTTGTGGATACCGTTATCCTCATGGCAGGATTAAGCGGACTGGGTAAGCCGCTGAACGCTGAATATACGCACCGCCCGGAAGTTTTCGCTGCATTAAGCGGACTCCCATTAAACGAGATCATCACGCCGGAGGCACTCACGCGTGTTTTGACACATCCCAATGGCGGACTTAAGAATATCCCTCCCCACGCCCGTAGAATCGCTTTCCTCAATCAAGCCGATACGCCCGACCTGCAAGCCATGGGAGGCAAGATGGCCGCCGCGTTGCTTGGATATTTCGACTCGGTCATCGTTGGAAATCTAAAAAATTCAAGCTTCCAAACCTTCGAGAAAACCGCAGGCATCATCCTGGCGGCGGGTGCCTCGACGCGCTTCGGTCAGCCCAAACAATTGCTCGATTGGCGCGGCGAGGCGTTCATTCGCGCCGTGACACGAACTGCCTTGCAAGCCGGCCTCTCCCCCGTTGTGGTGGTTACGGGAGCGAATGCAGAGGGAGTCGAAGCCGCAATCAGAGATTTACCTGTCCTCATTGCTCGAAATAAAGATTGGCAAAGCGGACAAGCCTCGTCAATCCGTGCGGGGCTGCAAGCATTACTCCGACCCGCTGTGGAAAACACAAGCGAAGACATAAAATGGCCTGCCGGTTCGGCAATCTTTCTGCTGGCCGACCAGCCGCACATGACAGCGGAAGTAATCCGCACGTTGATCGAGCAGCACAGCACAGAACTCTATCCCATTGTCGCTCCACTGGTAATGATGGAGCAACGCGCGAATCCAGTGCTATTTGACCGCATCACGTTCCCCGACCTGATGAAGCTTGAAGGCGATATCGGCGGGCGCGCCATCTTTTCGAAATATCCCGTCGAATATTTACCCTGGCATGATGACCGCTTGCTGCTGGATGTGGACAAACCCGAAGATTACCGACGCTTGATCGAAGACGATACGCTATGATCTCAGCCCTCATCCTTGCCGCCGGCGAATCAAAACGCATGGGACAACCCAAGATGCTGTTGCCATGGGGAGAGACAACCGTTTTGGGAAAAGTCATTGGGACATTCCACGCGGCTGGAGTTCAGGATGTGCTGGTCATCACGGGCGGGGCCAGAGAACAAGTCGAAAAAGCAATCGGGGACTCTGCGCGCACTATCTTCAACGAGCGCTATAAGAGCGGCGAGATGTTAAGTTCCATCCAAAAGGGCTTGGCGGCCATGAAGAACGAAACCGAGGCTGTTCTGATCGGATTGGGCGACCAGCCTCAAATCATGGAAGAAACCGTGCGGCTTGTCATCCAGGAATACGAGCGCGCAGGCGCTGCGATCATCGTTCCAAGCTACCAATTCCATCGCGGGCATCCATGGCTGGCAGCGCGCGCACATTGGAAAACCATCCTGAACATGCAGTCACCCGATTCGCCGCGCGAGTTCTTAAATCGGTTCCGCGACGAAATCCATTACGTTGAGGTCAATTCAGCGACCATCCTGCAAGACCTGGATACGCCTGAGGATTACTTGAAATCGCATCCATAGCGTGGTATTGTGAAAGAGAAGGAGTGTGTGCCATGACAGATTTGAATGAGATGGTTGAATTCATCCGCAATGCCGTTGAAGCCGTGGACGAAGCGCACAGAGCAGCCCAAAAATTGAAGCAAAACACAAACCACGATACCTTCGATGCATTCCGGGCAAAGATGGAAGAATTGCACGAACATTTGAGCAAATTGAAGGTTGTGCTGGATAACGAGGAAGCCTTTGCCATGGACGAACTGGTGGATATGATCAGTCAAGCCTATTCAGGCCACGAGTCCGAATATCGCAAGACGCCGCGCATGAGCGATGAGGCAGACAGGAAATAATGGATCCCCTGCCCAAAGCACAAGACAAAAGGAGGAATAGCGCCTTGCGCCGCGGAGAGGTTGTCGGAGAAGTTGAAAGACTGAGTATTCGAACTTTCAAAGAGGTTTCACAATGA
>PMLN01000251.1 GCA_003158885.1 Anaerolineae bacterium | reverse complement strand
AGCGTGAGGATGCGGTTTTATTCAAAGGACAACAATATAGCAACAAAGGTAAATTGGGCGTGAGCCAAGTTAAAAGAGGAATATGTCCAGTTTGCACGGTTGAGATGCTTTTGCGAATAGTACAACAAAGCGCACCAAGTACCAAGTTTCAAGATCAAAAACCCGTCTATTTCTGGATTTACCCAACCTACTTTTTTACAACTGAGACTGCCCGCATAGTCAGGCAATACATTCGTGAATTGCGCGATTTATTCATACCTGAGTTGCGCCAGCACCTGCAGAAAAATGGATTCACCATCTCATCATTGCTCAATTTCGAAGGCTTCCTTGTTCAAAAGAACGAAGATCATGCTTGGAGCATCATCAGGCAAAAGTACGATGAGAATTACATGGCGGGTTTGTTCAGCTTTGCAATCAAGCCTCTTGGCAAGGATCCCACCGATACCGATGCTTGGATTGTTCCCGCATTTCACGCACTAGCCTTGCCTCTGTTGCTGAATGTGAAAGTCGTTGCCACTACTTCGTTTGTACCGCTATTTGCCAGCGGCGCGGAATTTCCCGAAACCGCTGTATTAGACGCCCCACACCAATTCACCCGCTACGCGTTGGGCAAAGACCGTTTCCGCGTGGATGAATTATCTGATGCGGTCATCCGCTTGCTGCGGCTGTATGACCTGCATTTAGATGTCTTTGGGGATGGCAAAAATTCTCACTGGGCGCAGATCAACGAAGTGGTCGCGTCCATCACAACCGATCCGTTGAACGTGTTCATGTATTACGACCGCAAGAAACGCGGCGGAGGTAAAGAGAAGAAAGGCAAAGGCAAAAAAGACAAAGGAGGTTCAAAGAGCAAGCAAACGATTTCGATCTCAGATGTCAATCGTTACCATCAAATCTATCTCACACTCGGAGGTGAAGCAAACATGGGCGTTATCGGAAAGCTTGTAGATGCCTACGCGGCGTTCTATCGTACGCGAGGCTATAACCCGTCGGCGTACGCAATTGTGCGTCCGCTGGATGAATTGATCAGTGGCGCGCTGAAAAGCGAACCAAAATTGGAACGGGACGACTTGTTAATAGTGCTTTCCGGTCCACTAGCGGATGTGATGGAACGTGTCTGGCAGGACAGCATCAAGGATGCCACCGATCCCATCATCTTTGAAAAGAATTCAGCGCGCAAAATGGAGGAGCGCAAGATGCTTTCCCGTCAGAAGCAGGAGGAATTCGTTCGATTATTCCTGAGAGAATTCTTTGACGGCTTGTGCCAGGGACGGCGCGCTACCTTGCAGGAAAATGCCAATCGTTACCGCTCAGCGGCAAAGTTCTATTATCTCAAAAACTACCATTATTCCAACAAATCGGAGGCTAACCATGAGTGACATCCTTCCCACCCTGAAAAACGCAAAAGACCTGTTCCTGCCCGTTATCCCGCGCATTCCACAGGGACGTTATGTGCATTTCGTGATGGTGCGCGAAACTGAGTCCTTCCCGCTGTTTCAGACAGACGGTTCACTGAACACGGTCAACGTACGGGCTGGTTTGGATGATGCTAGTGTCATCTCGCGTCTGCTCATGTTCAAACGCAAACAATCCACGCCCGAACGACTGACTGGCCGTGAATTGCTCCGCGCCAATGGAATCATCACTGACGAGGAGAAAAAGGACAACAGATGCGTTTATAACGCTCCCAAAGGCGGTGCATGTAAGAAATGCCCCGACTGCATTACCTACGGCTACGCCATTGGCGAAGGCGCGGAAAAATCCAAAGTTTATGTAGACTCGGCGTTTTCTATTAGCCCCTATGATGTGTCTCATCGCACATTTGCCTTCAACGCCCCTTGGGAAAGTGGCACAATGACTAACGAGGAAGGTGCGACAAAAGTCAGTTTTGGAAGTCAGGATCACGTCATTCCGCAAGTGTTCTTCCCCTCCATCGTCACCTTGCGCGACCCAATTTATGAGGGATTCTTGTACGTGTTGGGTAATATCCTGCGCGCAGACCGTTACGGTGCGCAAGATTCACGCACAGGTAAGGTTCACAATCACCTTCTGGCAGTTGTTTTTTCCAATGGAGAGATTTTTTCCAATTTGCGCTTCACACAAGCAATTTACGACACCCTGCACAGTAAAAATCAATGGAACGAGCCACTCGACCGCGACAACGTTCTGGCAGCAGGCCTGGATGCCTATGCTTTGCTTATGAAATCTGAGCCTGTAGTGAAGCAAAAGGAATGGGCAGGCACGGATTTACAAAGCATGGTTAGAGAAGTGACCGCTTTGTATCAGGATGAAAAGAAAACCTGTGACATGTTAATCCAACTCAACAAAGCCACAGTGGAATACGCGGGCAAAGCGCCTATTGCCGAAGAGAGCGAAGAAGAAGCCTGATGGAGGCAACCATGTTCATCACCCGTTGTCGGCTCATCCTGCACGACACGGTCTTCTTTGCCACGCGTGAGATGGGCACGTTGTATGAGACAGAGCGGTTCTTTCACAATTATGCGCTCTCGTATGCGTTGTTCAATGATGCCATCCTGAAAGTGCCGTACTTTTGGGCAAGTTGCCGCCCACACTATGCCACGGATCTGGTGAAACTCACCGAACGCGGCATTTACGTCGGTNNGTCACCGAACGCGGCATTTACGTCACGCCCGCGCGCCCTGTCAAATGGGATTTTCTGCTCATCACATGGAAGATGGCACAAGTATCATATCATCGTCAGGCTGAACGCTTTGGCGGGAAGAACTATCCTGCAAACTACGGACGTGCTAAAGAACTGGCCCCTGAGAGCGAATTTGAATTCTTTGTCATTCATGAGGAGCCAGTGAAACTTCCTCGGTGGGTACGACTTGGCAAGTGGGCAAGCAAGGCATTGGTGGAAGCAGAGAAGAGTGTGCAGGTTGAAATCAAAAAAGGTGCGTTCATCTCCGCCTGTCCGCTCAATCCGCTGGACTTGCTGCAACCGCCTTCGATCTATGACATGATTTCCATGCCACCTGTCTCGCTTCTCAACAATGCTCGCTTTGATGGCGAGTTCTATACGCTTGACGAAAAAACCAAAATTCCTGCCGGGATGAAGTACACATTTCCATCTTGATTTTAAGACCTGACAGGTTTTTGAAACCTGTCAGGTCTTAATGAAGTTATGACCACACTCTTCTCCTCCGTCATCCGCCTCACCAACCAGCACACCGTCACCATTCCCCCTCCGGGCGGACAGCATGCGCACGCGGCATTTCTAGATATTGTCCGGGCAGTGGACCCGGCTCTTTCCGAAAGCCTGCATAATTTGAACGGACGCAAGCCATTCACCGTCAGCCCGCTGATGGGATTGCCCAGGCAAAAATCACTTGAAGTTCATTTAAAGGAAGGCTGGGAATGCTGGCTGCGTGTGACCATCCTGGATGAGACCCTGTTCAAAACCTTCATTGACTACTTCATGAACATGGACAGGCGCACCCTGCCCCAAATCCGCCTCGGCGACGCGCAGTTTTTGGTAAGCGAAATCCTCACCACTCCCGGCAGTCACCCCTGGTCAGGCTATATCACAACGGAAGACTTGAAAAAGCGCTTCAATGAACCCGCGCCCGATTCGATCTCCCTGGAACTCTGCTCCCCCACTTCATTCAAATTGCGGGATGAAGATTTCGAGGTCATCCCCTATCCCAAGCTCGTCTTTGGGAACCTGGCATCGGCCTGGAGAGCCATCAGCGGTGAAAATCAGGTGGAGGCCATCGAAAAATATGCCGAGAAAAGTTGGCGGCTTGTCCTTCAGCGGGTGGAGCGAAAGCAACTGACCTTGCATAACCGGCCTCAGTTAGGCACGGTGGGCAGGGTGGAATTTCAACGCATGGATCAGGAAAACGCGCTGCTGGCGCAAATTATCAATGTCCTGGCTGACCTGGCCTTCTATACCGGTCTTGGGCGCAAAACTGCGCAGGGCATGGGAATGGTACGCCGCTTGCAGGGATACGGGCAAGCCGTATCTATCTTATAGCAGGAGATCGTGAAGAATGTCCCTCTTATTTTCGCCCGCGCTCGTACGGAACCGTGACGCGAATATCGTCCATCGGATAATGCTTCACATTGCGCGTCATCAACTCGGCGTCCAGCGTGGCAACAGTAGCAGCGATCAAAGCATCACCCAATTCCAAATTACGCGAACGGCTGTAACGGCGCAAATATTCCCCCGCTTTGCGAGCAATGGCATTATTCACATCCACAACTGTGAACAGTCCCAGCAGCTTTTCGGTAAATTCTTCTTCGTCCGGACGCATCCCAGCCAGCAATTCGGTGAGAGTAACCACAGAGATATAAAGCCCATCGCCGGATTCAAGGATGTCGGCAAACAATGCTCGCGCAAACTTGTTGCCATGAAAGTGATCAATGGCAACATCTGTATCAATCAACCTCATGGATTACGAAGCCCCAGGTTCTTTAAGCGGCGTCCGCGGCGGATTCGATCCATGTATCGAATACCGCCTTTGGGAATATCGGTTCGTTTTGCCCATACGCCAAACGTTTCATCCAATATGGCACGCGCTTGTTCCATGGGCGTCAGAATTAACCGCCCCTGAGCATCCACGCTCACCGCCACTTTTTGACCAATTTTCAGGTTGGCGCGGAAATCTTCCGGGATCTTTATGGTGTAGTTAGAACCGACTTTTGTGGTAACCATCTTGCACCTCATTAAGCATTATACCATTTTGACCTATGACAGAAATTGACTACCTTCCCATCTCGATGTTGAACCAGCTCGAATACTGCGAGCGGCGCTTCTATCTCATGCATGTGCTGGGTGAAATGGAAATCAATGCGCATGTGCTGGAGGGAACATTCCGCCACGAACAGGCGCACACTGCCGGAATAGAGCGCCAGGGGGATGTGCTTGTCCATCGCCGGATTTATGTCTGGTCGGACGAGTTGCAAATTTCCGGCTTTGCCGACGTAGTGGAGGAAAACCTTACGCCCGTTCCGGCCCCCAGCGGAAACGGGGAATTGATCCCCATCGAATATAAAAAGGGACGGATGGGGAAATGGCTGAATGACCACATTCAATTATGCGCCCAGGCGCTCTGCCTCAGCGAACGGACCGGCGCGGCGGTATCCAGAGGATACATCTTTTACTTCGGTTCGCGTCATCGCGAAGAGGTTCCATTTACCCACGAACTAAGGCAGCGTACCGCACAAAGCGTTCAGCGCGCCCAAGCCCTGGCGGTTTCGGGACAAATGCCTCCACCATTGGAAAACTACAACAAATGCCGCGACTGTTCATTGGAACCCATATGCCTGCCGCGCGAAGTTCGCCAGTTGACCGGACTCCCCGTCGGCACGCTCATTAAGGCTGGAAACTAAACGATAAGAGGCGCTATGACCACATTATATGTAACTGAACCCTACTCTGTCATCAAGAAAGACGGCGAAACGCTGGTCATCAATACTCCGGCAGACGAAAAAAGAGGCAAGGCCGCCCGCAAGGTGGAAGTGCCGACCATCAAGATCAGCGAGGTGGTGGTGATGGGTGACAGCACGTTCACACCACAGGCACTGGCGGCGCTTCTGGATCAAAAAGTTGAGATTACTTTCCTGAATATCTTTGGGAATTTCCGCGGGCGTGTGGTGCCGGAGGATTCAAAAAACAGCCTGATCCGCCTGGCCCAATTCCGCGCGCATGAGGATGCCGCGCGCAGTTTTGAATTTGCGCGCCAATTTGTGGTGGGCAAACTGCATAATATGAAAACGCTCCTGCTCCGTTCCAATCGCAGGCTCAACGACCCGCTTTTGGCCGCCGCAGTCGAATCGTTACACGGCATACAGGAACAGGCCGAAAAACTGGAATGTGACAGCACGCCGCCTGCCGATCCCGGCAAACCGCAAAAGGGAACATCTTGGGGGAGCCTGCAGGGACTCGAAGGGGCGGGAAGTGCGGCCTATTTCGATGGGTTTGGCCGCCTGGTACGGGGCGATGCAGGTCTCCAATTTGAAACGCGCAATCGCCGCCCGCCGCGTGATCCCATTAATGCCCTGCTCTCCTATGGATACAGCCTCCTGCACCATCAATGCAGTTCGGCATTGCAAACCACAGGCCTGGATCCATATATCGGCTTTCTGCATTCATCACAGTACAGCAAGCCTGCCCTTGCGCTCGACCTCATGGAGGAATTCCGCTCCCCCATTGTCGACTCGGTGGTGCTGACGCTTGTCAATAATCACATCCTGCGAGCCGATGATTTCATTGAAGAGATGGGAGCCTATCGTCTCAAGGATGCGGCACGGCGCACCTTTCTGGAAAAATTCGAGGAGCGCATGAATACTACCATCACCCATCCTGTCTTTAAATATCAAGCCGCTTATCGGCGCTGTATTGAACTCCAGGCGCGTCTGGTTGCCAAAGCCTTGAGCGGCGAGATCAACGCCTATATTCCCTTCAAGGTACGCTAAGCCGGTGAAGATTCGGCGCAAGGTGGTAGAATGGGTGAGACCAGATTTTATATTGTGGCTTACGATATTTCGTCCGATAAGCGCCGCAACAAAGTCCATAAGATCCTTAGCGGTTTCGGCGCATGGACGCAATACAGCCTGTTTGAACTTTTCCTGACCGACAAGGAATATATTCTTTTACAGGAGAAGCTGGAAAAAGTTCTCGATGCAGAAAAAGACAGTGTGCGCTTCTATCCATTGTGCGCTGCCTGCCTGAAACAGGTCGAGACGGTTGGCTCTGAACTACCCAAAGAGCCGAAGGTTTTTATTGCATAAGCGATCTGACTGCCCCTTCTGCATGGGTTTTGGCTGTGCGAGAGGCGGGGCAATGGGCAAAACAGCCTTTCCCCCTCGCAAGCCAAATTGCCCAGAATCCTTGGAAAGGGCGTTCTTCTACAAGACTAATAGCCGTTGATCGTAAAGCAAGGATATTTCTGAACCTGAAAAATTTTACCGCTCGCAAGGATTCGAGCGGTGACAGAAAAGAATAAAAAAGAATGTACTTTGGCTTATCCACGGGCTTTTTTAATCCTAATTCAGCCGTTTTAACTGGTAAATTCCAGTTAGAGCGGGAAGAAAAAAGCCTGCCGCAAGAGCCGTATGAATGACCCTTATCCCAAC
>PMLN01000409.1 GCA_003158885.1 Anaerolineae bacterium | reverse complement strand
GAAATGGGAGACGTTTTATTGTCAGCCCACAATAGTTGGACAGTATTGTAGCTTGTGTCCAAAAGAAGGAAGTTTGTATGGCAGTTATTAAGGTTGAAATTCGTTCGGGCGCGTACTACGACTCTATAATCCTTATGCAGCTGCAACGATCCTTAGCGGATCAGCCAGGCATTATTGATGCCGGGGTGGTAATGGGTACAAACGCCAACAAAGAGGTTTTGGCGCAAAGCGGTATGTTGGTTTCAGAAGCTGAAATCGCAGGTGCGGATGATCTCTTAATCGTTGTTCATGGCAATGATGAGACTTCTGCACAGGCTGCCTTGGAAAAGGTGGATGAGCTGGTTTCCTCGCGGCGCAGCCATGCAGGGGAAAAGGATTACCGCCCCCACAGCATGGAGACGGCTGGCAAGATGTTGCCCGATGCCCAGTGGGTGTTGGTCTCTGTTCCAGGGCGATACGCCGCTGGGGTAGCGCGGCAGGCGATTAGTTTGAATAAGCACGTCTTCCTCTATAGTGACAATGTTTCGCTCGAAGATGAAATCTCGTTAAAACAGGAAGCTGCCCAAAAGGGACTCTTGGTGATGGGTCCGGATTGCGGTACGGCAATCGTTAATGGAATCGGCTTGGGTTTTGCGAATAATGTCCGTAAAGGTCCAATCGGAATTGTAGCTGCTTCAGGGACCGGTTTACAGCAGGTCTCCGTGCGCATCCACCAGATGGGGAGCGGTATCACTTATGCTTTGGGCACCGGGGGACGCGATCTCTCTGAAGCTGTCCATGCGATCACTGCACTACAGGGCCTTGACTTGCTGGCGCGTGATCCTGATACAAAAGTGATCGTATTGGTATCCAAGCCTCCTTCGCCTATCGTGGCAGATGCATTGGTCAAGGCTGCCCGTTCGGTTGGTAAGCCGGTAGTGGTCAACTTCATCGGTTATGCCACTGCATCACGCCGGGTGGATAATATTTTCTTCGCCACCACCTTCGATGAAGCCGCCGAATTGGCAATCCGTCTAATCAACTCCTCAGATGATTTTAATGTAGAACCGGATATTTCCAAATTTGCGCCGGGCCAGCAGTACCTGAGAGGTCTTTTTTCTGGTGGTACGCTTCAATATGAGGCTCTATTAATCCTGCAACATTATCTCCCGGTAGTTTACTCGAACGCCCCGCTTGATAAAAGAAATAAACTGGGAGATTCCCTGGTTAGCAAAGATCACACGGTTATCGACTTGGGCGAGGATGAATTCACCGTTGGCCGTCTGCATCCTATGATGGATAATGACCTGCGTATTCGCCGTCTCGAGAAAGAAGCCGCCGACCCGAAAGTTGCCGTTATTCTATTGGATGTCGTGTTGGGATACGGCGCTCATGGGGATCCCGCGAGCGAGTTAGCACCCGCGATCGCTGCCAGCATTCAGAAAGCCAAAGATGCCGGCAGGCACCTGGAGGTGGTGGCGATTGTTTGTGGCACCGATGGAGATCCTCAAGGGATGGAGAATCAAATCAAGATGCTCAAAGATTCAGGCGCCAGGATTGAGACGAGCAATGATGCGGCCGCCCGTTATGTAGGCCGATTATTGCAGGCAATCGAACGCTCCATCCAACCTGTTGCTAAACCGACGATGAAGCAGGTCGATTTGGAGATGTTCAAGAAACCGCTGGCAGGGATTAATGTCGGTTTGGAATCCTTCGCCGACAGCCTGACAAAACAGGGAGCACAGGTCATTCATGTAGACTGGAAGCCAATGGCGGGTAGCAATGAAAGGCTGGTGAATATCCTGGAGCGGATGAGAAAGAAATAACGTTTATCTGATTGCTATCTTAGTTTGCATTTGTGATATATGTAAGTTTATTTGCTTTTGATTTGGAGGCACTCATGGATATCGAAAAAGCGAATACAGAAGCAACCCAGCGCATGATGGAGGCCCGGCCGATTGCCACCAGCATGGCAAAGGCGATTGACGTGGTACCCGGTATACACGACAACATGCTCCTTCATGCTGGCCCTCCGGTTACTTGGGAGCGAATGGCTGGCCCAATGAAAGGCGCCATGATAGGCGCTTTGATCTTTGAAGGCAAAGCCAAGAATGCCGAAGAAGCAGAAAAGATGCTCAAATCGGGCAAAATTGAGTTTTCACCCTGTCATGAGCACATGTGCGCTGGCCCAATGGCTGGTGTGATCTCACCTTCCATGCTGGTTTATATTGTTGAGAACCAGACTCACAAGATCAAATGCTTCTCCAACCTCAATGAAGGCCGCGGCAAAGTCCTGCGCATGGGCGCTTACAGCCAGGAAGTATTGGATAAATTACGCTGGATGGAATCCACACTGGGGCCAACGATCAAAGCCGCATTGGAAGCGATCGGTGGCATTGACATCCGTGCCATCCTTTCCAAAGCGCTTCACATGGGCGATGACGGGCACAACCGTCTGGATGCCGCTTCTTTAATGTGGACAACTCAATTAGCCCCTTACATCGCCAAAACCGCCAAAGACAGCGCCACCGCGTTTGAAACGATCAAATTCCTCGGCGAAAATGCTTTAAGCATTCTCAACCCCGTCATGGCCGGCTGTAAGTCAATGACCGCTGCGGGTCATAATGTGGAAGGCAGCACGATCGTCACCATCATGGCTCGCAACGGCACCGATTTTGGCATCAAGGTCAGCGGATTGGGAGACAAATGGTTCACAGCACAATCCCCGTTCGTTAAAGCGCTTTACTTCCCAGGTTTCAAGGAATCAGATGCCTGCCGCGATATTGGCGATAGTGTCATCACTGAAACTGCCGGTATCGGTGGTTTTGCCATGGCGGCTGCTCCGGCCCTCGTCACCTTCATCGGCGGTGTACCCAAAGATGCCATCAATACCACCCTTGATATGTACGAAATCACATATACCGAGCACAAACAGTTCACCATCCCATACCTCGATTTCCGCGGCACCCCGACCGGTATTGATATCCGCAAGGTTGTTGAAAAACAGATTGCCCCACGTATGAACACGGGCGTCGCCCACAAGGATCCAGGCGTTGGGCAAGTCGGCGCTGGCGTTGTTTCAGCCCCGATGAGCGTGTTCGAAGACGCACTTGTCGCATTCGCTGATAAATACGGTTTCTAATCCTATACCCAGAAAAACGGAGGCTACGATGGATCAAGAAAGTTTCATCAAGATGATGAATGATGCCAAGTTGTACGATCTGACTCAAGGTTGTAGTATTTTCACTCCTCCCTGGCCAGGTGAAAAATCGCTTGAAATACACTTTTTCAAACGCGTCACCGGCGCTTATGGTGGCGGACAAGGCGCGAACGGTCAGATCCTGAATTGGAGCAACACGGTAGGTACTCACTTGGTGGGTGAACGGGCCTTTCACTCTGGCGGCCGCGCAATTTCCGATATTCCCCTGGAAGACTTGTGTGGTCCGGGTGTGATTGTTGATATTTCGGACCTGGTTTCTGATTACAGCATTATCACCCCGGAAATGATCACGAAGAAAGCCGAAGTTAAAAAAGGTGACATTCTCATCATTAACACTGGATATCACAAATATTCCTGGGACCAGCCGCAAGTGAACAATAAAAAGGCGCAAGGCGGCGTTGAATCCATGGAATTTGGTTTTCTCGTGCGCCATCCAGGTCCGTCAATTGACTTTTACAAGTGGGCGCTGGATATGAAGCTCAAGGTGGTGGGTGTGGATTGCGGCGCGGCGGAACATCCCATGAACACCCCGATCCGCCGGATGCACGAAAATCACTTCAAGTTGGCTGAAGAAAAGCTGAAAAAAGAAACCGGTAAAACATGGGATGAGACCTTCCCTCAGGATGAATACTACGAACTCACTCATATCACGATGCCGAAAAAACATCTTGTCCTTGCCGAATGTATTGTGGGCGAGATCGACCAACTGAAAAACAAACGGGCCTGGATCCAAATCATGCCCATTCCCTTTGTGGAAGTGGAAACCGCATGGGCTCGCGTATCCGCTTTAGCTGCGCCGGCGGGAATGAGTGAAGAGGAATTTATCAGTGCGATGGAAAACTCAAAAATGTTAGATATGACCGTTCCCTTCAGCGTTCAGACCCCGCAATGGCTGAACTATGTTCCATTGAGTGTCACCTATAATAAACGTGTTGGCGGACAGTACTTTGGCATGGGACGAAACGGTTCCACCTGCAACGCCAGCATTCATCTTGCCACTCATATGGATGGTGAAAAGCACTTTTATCCCAATGGGCGAACGATTGGACAGGTACCTTTGTCTGAATGGGTAGGTCCAGGCGTCATTGCGGATATCTCTCACCTAGTCAGTGACTCCAGCGTATATACCCCGAAAATGATCCAGGAGGTTGTCGATATCCACAAGGGTGACATTCTGGTCATCAAAACTGGATGGAACAAGTACGGCTGGAACAGCAAAGATTCAGATGAATTCCGATATATGGTAAAACATCCGGGTCCTTCAGCCGATTTCTCCAAATGGGCTGCAGAAATGCAAATCAGATGGATCGGTGTGGA
>PMLN01000158.1:12500-17180 GCA_003158885.1 Anaerolineae bacterium | reverse complement strand
GAACCGTGATCTTGCGCGGCGCCAACTCCACTTCCTCGCCTTCGCGTGCCATCTCATAGGCTTTGCGCCCCTGCACCTTGACGGCGGAATAGGGCGGCGGCGTTTGCTCGATCTCACCGATAAAGGTCTGGAGCACCGCTTCGAATTGTTCTTCCGTCACTTCGATGGGCTCGGCGGAAGGGGTTATCTTTCCTTCCGCATCGAACGTATCGGTTGTTGATCCGAGGCGGATGATCGCCTGATAACGTTTATCCGAAGCCGAAACAAATTCGGATAAACGAACCGCTGGTCCGACCAGGATCACCAACACGCCGGATGCGCGTGGATCAAGCGTACCGGTGTGTCCGGCGCGCCGTAGCCCTGTACCACTGCGGATGGCTTGCACTACATCGTGGGATGTCATGCCGACCGGTTTATCCACAACAAGGACACCGGAAATGGCATTCTTTACATCCTGGCTGTTCATCTTACTTTCCATCATTTTTCCTCCTGCGTCTTTTTCAAGACAAATAAATCCGACACTTTTGTCCTATTATATCCTAAAGGCTTAATGTTTCCTGAGTTTTACGTAAAGCCTTCGTTTGAACTTCTTCGAGCGTTCCATCGACATCGGCGCCTGCGGCCGCGGCGTGGCCGCCGCCCCCAAAGAATTTGGCAATGGGTGAAACATCAATGCCAGGCTCCAAGGCGCGCCACGAAATTTTAACGCGGTGATCCGATTGTTCCACAAAGATCATCCCGACTTTGAATCCATCAATGGCTGAAATGATGTTGATCAGATCCGCATCGTCGCTGCCGGAATAACCGGCGGCTTTCCGATCTTCCAGCGTAAGCGTGCCCCACACGATTCCGTTCTTTTTGCTCAATTTGGATAATCCACCTCCCCAATAACGCGTGGCCGCATAGGAACGACGCACCAGGCCGCGCATATAAAGTTCCGGCATATTCACGCCGGTCTCCATCAAGGCAGCCGTCTGGCGCATTGATTCAGGCGTCACGTTGGATGTACGAAATCCGAGCGTATCGGTAATAATACCGGTCAGCAATGCGGCGGCAACCGGCCTGGTAATTTGAAGCCCCCAAACGGGCAGGTGATTGGTGAGGATGGCGGAGGTCGCCACTTCTTCCCCTTCGATCAGGTTGATCCTGCCAAACTTTTCATTGGTAACGTGATGATCAATATTAATGTCCGGCTGGCCGATGGCTTCAAACGGTTTGCCGGTGCGTTTAAAGTCGGCGCAATCCACCGTTATAAAAGTGTCAAACTTCCCATTGATCGCAGTCTTGATTTGATCTGCGCCTTCCAAATGTTTGAAGGAGGATGGCACGCCATCCGCCAAAACCATTTGCACTTTTTTACCAGAGTCTTGAAGAGCCAATCCTAGTCCGAGCAGCGCGCCGACTGCATCGCCATCGGGACGAACATGGGATGCAACCAGAATCTCTCTCGCCTCGGCCAACCGGGAAAGGATGGCTCTATTGATTGATTCATTCATGCGATCATGCCCTCTTATCCTTATATCTTATTTTCCAGTCGTTCTGGATTACAGAAATATTACTGCTTTTTTTCAGGTTTTCTTTTCTCGCGCAGGTCAGCCAGAACCTTTTCGATGTGATCGGCGTTCTCGGGTGTGGGGTCCCAGTGGAAGCGCAGGCGTGGGAAAACACGGAGTTCAATGCGGTCGGCCAAAGCCCGGCGCAGGAAGCCGCTGGCAGATTCCATGCCGGCTAATATTTCCGCAGAGCGGGTATGCCCTTCCAGCGCGGAAACATACACATCCGCATAGGCAAGTTCCTTGTCCACTTTTACATCGGTGATGTAGATCAGTTTCAAGCGCGGATCATTGATCTCGCGAATAAGCATGTCCGAGATTTCCTGGCGGATGCGGTCCGCAATGCGTTGAAGGCGAAGTCCTGACGGCATTTTTCTCCGCTATAACTCGTTCTTCTCGATCACATAGCATACCAGTTGATCGCCTGTTGCAATGTCATGGAAACTCTTGAAGCCCACCCCGCATTCAAACCCGGTGCGAATTTCGCGTACATCTTCCTTCTCGTGGCGAAGCGAAGCCATCTCGCCCTCGAAGACGAGATCGGTGCCGCGGAATAAGCGAACCTTCCCATTGCGGCGCAACTCGCCTTCGGTGACGCGGCAGCCCGCCACCCGTCCAAGTTTGGAAGCGGGGAAGACTGCCAACACCGTCGCGCGGCCAAGGACCTTTTCGACCAGATCCGGTTCGAGCATTCCTTTGAGCGCTTTTTCGATATCCTCCGTCATGCGATAGATAATATCGTACAGCCGAATGGACACGCCTTCCGCCTCGGCCAGGCGGCGTGCAGAAACGTCGGCCTGCACATTGAAACCAACGATCAACGCTTTGGAGGCCGAGGCCAGCATCACATCGTTCTCGCCGATATTACCGGCTTCGGCATGCAGGATCTTAAGTCCGATTTCACCCTTGCCGAGTTTCTCCAATTCCACGACCAGCGGTTCGAGCGAACCCTGCACATCGGCCTTGACGATCAGGTTCAATTCCCTAGCTTCGCCTGACTGGACGCTGGCGAACAGATCCTCCAGGGAAACTTTCTTCTTGGTATGGGACTGGTTCTTTTCCGCTTCAATCCGCTCGCCGACAATGGCGCGCGCTTCCCGTTCCGAATCGACCACCCGGAAGATATCGCCCGCCGCGGGAACGTCGTTCAAGCCCATGACCACCACCGGTGTGGATGGTGCAGCTTTCCTGACCGGCTTGCCCTTGTAATCGGTCATGGCCTTCATGCGGCCATAGGATTTACCGGCCACCACGATACTGCCGGCTTCCAAGGTTCCGTTCTGGACCAGGAGCGTGGCAATCGTTCCCTTGGATTTATCCACTTTGGCTTCGATGACCGTTCCGATCACCTTGCCGGACGGATTGGCTTTGATGTTCGCATTATCCGCAACCAATAAAATGCCTTCGAGCAAATCATCGATCCCCTGTTTTTGTTTTGCAGAGACCGGAACGATCATGGTGTTGCCGCCCCAATCATCCGGGACAAGTTCCAGCTCCGCCAGCTGCTGTTTCACGCGCTCGGGGTTGGCGTTCGGTTTATCGATTTTGTTCAACGCCACAATGATCGGCACGCGCGCCGCTTTGGCGTGTGCAATGGCTTCACGCGTCTGCGGCATCACACCGTCATCCGCCGCGACCACCAGGATGACAATATCTGCGCCCTGGGCGCCGCGCGCCCGCATGGCTGTAAAGGCGGCATGGCCGGGCGTATCCAGGAATGTAATGATGCGCCCTTTCTTCTCAACCTGGTAGGCGCCGATGTGCTGGGTAATGCCTCCCGCTTCACCGGCGGCCACATCCGTTTGACGCACTGCATCGAGCAGGGATGTCTTTCCATGATCCACATGCCCCAGGATGGTCACCACGGGCGGACGGTTTACCAGCTTGGCTGTATCCTCATCCGCGATCAAACGCCGCCACAGCGGAACTTCGCCGGCTTCTTCCTTTAGGGCTTCTTCCAGTACTTCGGGGACTGCCTCGAATCCATATTCGGCAACCACAATCGCCGCGGTGTCAAAATCCACCGATTGATTGATGGTTGCCATCACACCGTTCGCCATCAGTTTCTTGATGATCTCAATTGGACTTTTTTCAATCTTCTGCGCCAGATCGCGAATCACAATACCGGCGGGCAATTCAATCTGTTTACTCATAGGCCACCTCCGAAATTCGAATCATCAAATCAGCAATATCCTGCATTTCTGACTTGAGCTGGCGATGGTCTATGAGCGATACCTATTCGTTCATAAACATTATTCGCCAGGCTCCACCTGAGGGAGCGCATTCATAAAAACTTCCAAGCGTTCGCGGTCAGCCGCGCTCAACTCGGTTTTCAACGCGTGGGCGAGACTGCCGGCCAGCCCAGCCTGCCAGCAGGAACGGCGGTCATGCAAATATGCGCCGCGTCCTGCGAGTTTTCCGGTCGGGTCAATCTGTACCCCATCCGCAGCGCGGACCACACGCACCAACTGGCGTTTTGCCATGACGGTGCGGCATCCCACGCAAGTGCGCTGGGGGATATGCTTTACGCGCTGAACAGTTTTTTTGGACACCTTCAACTTTACCGCCCCTATTCCCCCGCCGCCTGCAATGCAAGAGGACAGGGGAAAGGGGAATGTACTATTCTCCTTCAACCTCACCATCGCCGCGCTTATGGATCTTGCGGCCAACCACCTCGCCGAGATCCTCATCGAGCACCAACTCGACACCTTTTTTCTTTTTCTTCTTACCCTTCTTTTTATCATCATCCTCTTCTTCCACGGCATCGGTTGCCTGGAAGATCTCGGGTTTCATCTTGAACAGTTCATCCAGCGAGACGCCATCCTTGGCATTCTCATTTTCAGGTTCTTCGACAACCGCTTTTCCTTGCGGAGAGGATGTCTTGATCTCTTTCCCGGCTTCGGCAGGTACGGACTCCACCAGCGGGATTTCAACCGGAGCCGCTTCAGCAACCGGTTCAGGTGGAACTTCAACCACAGGTTCGGGGGCCGGCTCGGGAAATTTCACTGTGGCCAATTGCTCTTCGATGTTCTGAATCGCTTTGGGACCGACTCCCGGCAGGCCCAGCACTTTATTCGCATCGAGTTTCATGGCTAGGATCAAATCGCCGACCGTTTCGAAGTTTGCC
>PMLN01000158.1:0-12462 GCA_003158885.1 Anaerolineae bacterium | reverse complement strand
TATTCTTCCGGCGTGACGGGGCGGTTCTCTGCCTTCTTGGCAAGGATCTCTTCCACCTGCGGCATCAATTCCACCGCGGCAGGCAGCGAAGCGGCAAGTTGGGCATCCTTCTGCAGTTTGGAGAGAGCGTCGCCTGCGGCCTCCACCACCGACTTGATGTCGATCCGCCAGCCGGTCAGTTTCGCCGCCAGGCGCGCATTCTGCCCGTCGCGCCCAATGGCCAGGCTGAGCTGGTCTTCCATTACCACCACGGTTGCTGTGCGGTTGCCATCCGCATCATTCAAATACACGCCGTTGACGCGCGCCGGACTGATTGCCTTGGAAATGTAAACGATGGGGTCGCCATCCCATTGAATGATGTCGATCTTTTCATCGTGCAGTTCTTTAACAATGGCCTGAATGCGAACGCCCTTGATACCCACGCACGCACCGACCGGATCCACACCGGCCTGGGTCGCCATCACAGCGACTTTGGCGCGCGCACCCGGTTCGCGTGCGATGGCGCGGATCTCGACCACGCCGTGATAGATTTCAGGAACTTCGTTTTCCAGCAAACGCCTCAGGAAGTTGCGATGGGCGCGCGAGAGAATGATCTGCGGGCCGCGCGAGCCGTCCTTGACTTCCAATACCACTGTGCGAATGCGGTCGTGGACTTTAAAGCGTTCGTTCGGGATTTTTTGGTTGGCAGGCAAAACGCCTTCGGCCTTCATGTCCAAGCCGATCGTCGCACCCTGCACATTGGTGGCCTGTATAATGCCGCTGACGATCTCGCCCACTTGCCGGCCAAAGTATTCCATCTGCGCAGAGCGTTCTGCTTCGCGGATGCGCTGCTGGATTACCTGACGTGCAGTCTGCGCCGCAACGCGGCCAAAGTCTGAGGGCGTGGATTCCACGATCACCATATCGCCCAATTGGGCTTCGGGATTAACTTTGCGCGCATCCTCGAGATTTACCTCGGTATTGATTTCCTGCACATCTTCCACGACTTCCTTTTCGGCGAAGATGGTGACCTTCCCGGTCTCGACATCCACTGTGGCTTCCACGTGCTGGGCTGTGGAGGCGTTGACCGCCCGCCGATACGCCGACACCATGGCAGATTCAATCGCGCCGAGGATGATTTCCTTGGATAATTGTTTTTCTTCCAGTACCTCGTTGAAGGCTAGGGCGAATTCATTTTTCGTCATGCTACCTTGCTCCGTGATGTTCCTTATATACAAGCAGAAAAGTGGGGGTTAGCCCACTTCTCAATGTCTGCGATATTGATAACCCTTGCAACAGGTATTTTAGCATAGGTGAATGAAAGTTGCAAGATATAATTATCCGTATGGCAAACCATGATATGCAGAAAGCCGCCCTGCGCGGCGAACCCTCCTACGTTTGGCGGTCCGGCCAACAGCGCCGGCTGGAGATGATTACCCACGCGGCAGGGGAGCGTCTCAAAGGCCGCCTCCTGGAAAACGGGTGCGGGGTGGGAATGTACGTTGAGCACCTGGCCGGGTTTGGCGGAAGAGTTTATGGATTGGAGTTCGACTTCGAACGTGCCGTTGAAGCGAAGACCCGTTCGTCCTATATCTTCAACGCGGCAGGGGAATTCCTGCCTCTCCCCGCAGCAAGGTTCGACCTGATCATCAGCCACGAGGTGATCGAACACGTCCAGGATGACCGCGCGGCTATTTGCGAAATGGTGCGCGTCCTTGAGCCGGGCGGGCGGATCGTTTTATTCTGTCCGAACCGCGGGTATCCCTTTGAAACACATGGAATTTATTGGAAAGGCAAGTATTCCTTTGGCAACAAGCTTTTCGTGAACTATCTGCCGCGCCGTTGGAGAGACAGGCTCGCACCGCATGTGCGGGTCTATTCAAAGCGCGACCTGGAAAAACTGTTTGACGGCTTGCCGGTGAAGTTCATCGAACGGACGATCATCTTCGGCGCCTACGATAACCTCATCGTCCGCTTTGGCGCGCTGGGAAAAGTTCTGCGGACCATCCTGCAGTTTTTGGAAAAGACGCCGTTGAAGATTTTCGGCCTGTCACATTTTTTGGTGGTTGAACGGGTTTAGGAGTTCAGGGCTTGGATGGCGGGACTCTGAAAGAGATTGCCAGCCAGAAGAGCATCAAAATGACAATTACAAAGAATCCGGCGATCACCACGAACATCGCCTGAGCGTCGAAGAGGATGGGCTGGTGTAAATTGGCGGAGACGGACAGCTCAAATCCCGCCTGGATTGCCAGAAGGATGAATCCGGAAATGGTGGCGGCAAAGGAACCCAGCAAGCCGATGGTTTGTTTACGGTGTTCAGGCGCGAGCCAATATTCACGGTTGGGCATATTGACCCTTTCGACCGGCGTGATGGCGACGAAGACCTGTGTCAGAACTCCCAGCCCAATGACAACCAGCATGGTTTGAAGCTCAAAGCTGAAGAACTGTTCCTTGGTGGTGAAGTGATCCGGATTCCCTTGCACGTTAAAATGAGCGGCCATTTGAGCCGGGGTGATATACCAAAGCCGCATGGTTTCAATAACGCACACCAAAAGCACAAGGATAAAAAAGATTCTTCCAGAACGCATGATGATTTCTCCGTTCCAGCGGGCATGGGGGCTGGCTTAAAGCGGAAATAGGAGGAAGCAATATTTTGAGGAACAAATGAGGAACAAATGAGGAACAAATCCCTTCGCCTTATGCAGAACATCCCGATGAAATCCCGTTTGTGTTAAGGTTCCGACTTTCATTATAAAACAAATGTGCTGGCCTGAGGATGTAATTTGTAAAAATTACCCGATCCAAAGTACGAGGGTGGATACGAGGAAGAAAACCAGAAGAACGAAGTTGTCATACGAATCGCGGACAAGTTCATGCAGCCTGCCGCGTAAAATTTTCAGCACAGGCACGCGCAGCAAGTAGGGAACAATGGGTAGAAATACGGCCATCCAAATCGGATAGGCAGAACGCCCTGAGAGAACACCGTATACCATCAGCAGGCTCAAGACTACAACCGGTGCATAGGTAATCAGGACAAGTTTGGAAAAGAGCGCTTCACCCAACTTCCCGGCAGACTCGATATCCAGTTGATTCTCCCTGGCGACTTTTGCCGTGCTGCCGATCGCATAATAGGAGGCATGGTCCACGCCATAGGAGATGGCAACCAGGGCAAAGGAAAGGGAAAGGGCGAGGGCGAAATTATTCCCGACCGGTAAAAAGGCATAGTAGAGGTGGAATGCGCTAAAGAAATACAACCAACTGCCAATTAACCCAAGTATCCCGGCAGTGACCAGCCGCTTTTGCGGCAGGCTGGACATTTTCTCGAAGAGTGTTTGCGTGGAGCCGGGAATGTGGTTGTATAACAAATCGCCTGCTCCTGTGGTCAGCGCGCCGATAATTCCTGCAAGGCCGCAAAGCCGAATGATGGTTATAGGTTCAAGTGACATGTTGTCTCCTTTATCTTTCAAACTTGCAACGCCTCGTTTGGCAAACTTTCAAACAACTCCTATTTTATAGCTTTGCGTCTTTCAGCACTCCGCCGCCCAATTCAAGCGCATACATGCCATCCTTAAGCTGGAAGCCCATGCGTTCGAGGTATTGGGCATGACGCGCACGGCCCGGCGCGGCTACAAAACGTTCGATGCCCTGGCGGCGAAAATATTCAGCCTTTTCATGAAAGAGGAAACGCGCCACGCGAAAATCGCGATAGGTGGGGATCACATAATCCAGCAGGATTTTGGCTTGAGTACCTTCCTGCTGCTGGATGAATACACCCGCCGGTACCATGTTGCGAAGTACCAGATAGGTGGGATGCCCTGCCTGCGGTTCATGGGTGTAATCGGGATAGATTTCCTTGATATCATTCTTGTAGAAATCCAACAGGCCGCTGAGGTAGGCGCTGTCATGGGAAATTTCGAGCAATTGGAGGTAATCCTTCTGACCGAACATGCGGATCAGGTAGAAGGCGTCAATTCCGACGATGAAACCGTTCAGGATGGCGACCGGATAGGCATGGATCAGAATTCCATAGACAACGAACACCAGGCTGCCCACCGCATTGATGATCCGCAGGCGTACCAGCGAACGCATCATCAGCGAAATCGCTATAACCACCGAACCCAGATAACCGACCATCTCGAGCCAAAAATGTGCATCCATATTCGTTGACCCTTTCCATAATGAAGGATTTCAGGAAATTTCCTGATTGCCGTTAATAACAGGATACTGAAAAAACCATCGGAATGCAAGCCCTTATGATTTAGCCTTCAAGCGGTTCCCTGAAATCATAAATTCCATCTTTGAAGGCCCACTTGCGTTTGCAATTGGGACATTCGAGATGATCGGTTCGATCTTCCAATGAGGAGTGGTTACAGGCGGGACATTTGAAGATGGAAGGTGGACGGTGGACGGTGGACGGCAGATCGCCCTTGGCTGAGGATTGGCCGCCCGTTGCCGCCCTTACGAACACACTCGGTGTTAACTGGAATAAGGCGCCGGTCCACTGGACCGCACCGTCCAGGAATACCAGGATCGAAGTTGGAATGATCCGCTTAAGAAACCCCATGCGGAAATGCGAGACCGTCAAAATCTTTTCGATGTGGAACCCTAGGAATTTCAGCCAATTGAATACCGCCTTTGGATGAAAATCAAAGTTTAGTTTTGCAAACTCCACCGGCTCCAGGGCAAAGGGGCTCCAGGTTTGACGCCTCAGCCAATAGCGCAGGATGGCTTTGAGATTCAGTTTGTTGGCAAATTCCAAGATGAATACCGCCTCCGGCGCCAGGACATTCCGAACCTGCTTTAAGGCTTTGGGCGCGTCGGCCATGTGGTGCAGTGTGCGGATCATCGTGGCGGCATCGAACAGGCCGTCCGTAAATGGCAGGCGATAGACATCCGCGGCCACGTAAATATATTTTTCGGATTTGCCCAAACGTGCCTGCGCTTGCTCTAATTGGGTGCGTGAATAATCGAGCAGGACGATCTGTTCGAAGCCGGTGTAACGCGGCGTGTTGCGCCCTGCGCCCGCGCCCAGTTCGAGCATAAGGCGTCCGCCCTTGGGGAGCAGGCGCTTCAATGCGAGCGCTTCCACGCGGTCTTCGTATGCGCGCCCGCCCCGATCCCAGAACGAGGATTGGTAGTCGGAGCCTTCGTAGTTACAGACGGGAGGGGTGGTCATGGAGTCGGTGAGTCGGATTGTCGCGTAGTCGGTCAGTCGAATAGTCGCCGGTCAAAAGAAGTCGGCTGGCAAATTCCTCTGACCAGCCGATCATGTGACTACAAGACTATTTTCCGTTCGTTCCCCGCCCGATGCCGCGGTAGATAAAGCCCATGGCTTTCATGCGTTCGGGATCGTATATATTGCGCCCATCCAGGATGACCGGCTTCTTGAGCAAAGACTTCAACTGCTCGAGATCGAGCTGTTTGAATTCGTTCCATTCGGTGACAACGATCACGCCGTCACAACCTTTGGCCATCTCATAGGGATCGTTGAACATTTCGATGGAGGGCAAAAGCGGACGCGCCACATTCATGGCCACCGGGTCGTAAGCGCGGATTTTGGCACCGGCCTCGGTCAGGTGTTTAACGATATCAATGGACGGCGCTTCGCGCATATCATCCGTGTTGGGCTTGAACGCCAGGCCAAATAGGCCGATGGTCTTGCCTTTCAAGCCGCCGACCATTTCACCGATGTGCTTGACCACCTCCAAACGGCGGTCATAATTAACGCCCATCACCGAGTTGAGTATACGCGGCTCCAGGCCTTTTTCATTCGCCATGAAGGCCAGCGCTTTGACATCCTTCGGAAAGCACGAACCGCCCCAGCCCAGGCCGGCATCCAGGAAGTGATGCCCGATGCGCGCATCGTAGCCCATGCCCGCCGCGACTTCCTTGATGTCCGCTCCGGCCAATTCGCACAGGTCGGCCAGTTCGTTCATGAAGGAAATCTTGGTTGCCAGGAAGGCGTTCGAAGCATACTTGATCATCTCGGCGGTGCGCAGGTCGGTGATCACGATCGGCGCGCGCAGCGGCAANNTTGCTGAAATCGGAAATGGCCGAACCTTCACGCAGGAACTCAGGGCAGGACACCACCGAGAATGGGATCGGTTTGGGCTGGGCTTTGGTCACGATATCGGCAACCCAGTCCCCGGTCCCAATGGGCACGGTGGACTTGTTGATGATGATCAAAGGCGCAGACATATTCTGTGCGATGGACTTGGCCGCGGCCTCCACATATTGCAAATCCGCTTCCCCGTTATCCGCGCTGGGCGTTCCCACCGCGATGAAGGCGTACTCCGCATCCTTCACGGCTTCGGCATACGACGTGGTGAAGGAAAGTCGTCCCGCAGTGACGTTACGCTTGACCAGTTCGTCGAGTCCCGGTTCATAGATGGGCATGATGCCTTTTCTAAGATTCTCGATGCGCTTCTCGTTCACATCCAGGGCCATAACCTTGTTTCCCAAGTCTGCAAAACAAGCCCCCGTCACCAAGCCAACGTATCCCACACCTACCACACAAATTCGTTTCATTCGATTCCTCTTTATTCGAAATTGAGATTTATTCTTGATCGCCTTCCGGCCTCGTCTCCGAGTGATGCTTTGATTTGGCGATAAGTTTGGAAACCGTCTCATTGAACAAGGCGATATTGATCGGCTTCGAGAGATAGCTGTCGCACCCGGCATCCAGGGCGCGCTTGCGATCACCCGGCAAAGTATGGGCGGTCAGCGCGGCAATGGGGATGTGGTTCGTCTCCGCGTCCGTTTTAATACGCTCCGTGGCGGTCCAGCCATCCATCTCCGGCAGGGAAAGATCCATGATGATCAGATCAGGCTTTTCCTGTTTTGCCATTTGAATGCCTTCACGGCCGCCGCTCGCCCAGCGCGTTTCATGTCCCGCCCGCTCAAGCAAAAAGCGGACCAGCTCGTAATTATCCACGTTGTCTTCTACGATCAATATGCGCGCCATGTGTGATTTCTCGCCACAAACTGCCCAATGATACTACGGCTTACTAATGAGGGCAACTTCTGGTATAGTGGGGAGTATGACGTTACCAAAATCAGAGCACGAACCGCAAAGTTCGCAAAGGGAATCGGGAATGGTAATTGCTAAATGGATGATGGAGGAAGGATTTCTCAGAGTAATAAAACGAACCGGGGAAGGATGCCAAGATTCCTTTTTTTCTGGCACACTTCGCGTTGAAAAAATGATAAAACATTGGTTCACCATGGACTTTGAGAAAGCCATTTCCCAACCCCGATTCCCGAATAACGAATACCGATTCCCAATTCCAGAATTCCCATTTCCTGCTTCCGTATCTTGACACTATGCGAATTCTCTTTGTAGCCGACGGACGTTCTCCCATTGCCCAAAATTGGATCAGGTATTTTGCGGTACAGAACGATGAAGTCTATCTGGCTTCCACGTTCCAATGTGCGGCCGATTTTCCGCTTAAAGGGCTGGAGATCACGCCTGTGGCTTTTAGCGGAGCGAAGAAAGCGCCCGCCGCGCCGCGAACCGCTTCATCCTCGGCGCTTCGACTTGGCTCGGCACAAACCATCCACCTGCGCGCCGTGATCCGGCATTTCCTGGGGCCTTTAACGATTTCGCGCGCCTCGAAAAGATTACGCGGCTTCATCGAACGTGTGAAACCTGATTTGATCCACGCCATGAGAATTCCCTACGAGGGCATGTTGGCCGCGGATGCATATAATGGAACGCCGCTGCTGGTTTCGGTGTGGGGCAACGACTTCACGCTTCACGCGCCCTCCACTTCACTGATGAGTCACTACACCCGTTGGACCATGAGCGTGGCCGATGCGCTGCAAGCCGATTGCTACCGGGATATCCGGCTGGCGAAGCAATGGGGTTTTGAACCATCCAAGCCTAACCTGGTCACACCCGGCAATGGCGGCATTCGCACGGATGTGTTCCACCCGCCCTCACAGCCGGTGGATGAGCCGGTGATCTTCAACCCGCGCGGTTTCCGGACTTATGTCCGCAACGACGTTTTCTTTCAGGCTATTCCTTTGGTATTGAAGCAATACCCCAACGCAAAGTTTGTGTGTGCCTCCATGGCCGGCGAATCACAGGCCTTGCAATGGGTGAATAGACTTAACATCCGCGCATCGGTCGAATTGCTGCCGGCACTGCCTCATGATCAAATGGCGGATGTTTTTCGCCGCGCGCAGGTTGTCGTCTCGGCCGGTATTCACGATGGCACGCCCAATTCCCTGCTCGAAGGGATGGCCTGCGGATGTTTTCCCATTGCAGGGGATTTGGATTCGATTCGCGAATGGATCACAAACGGGAAGAACGGCCTGCTCACCGATGCAACCGATCCGCAAAAACTTGCGGATTCCATCCTGCAGGGCCTGGGAAACAAAAACCTGCGGAATCAAGCCGCAGGTTTAAACCAGCGAATCATCAACGAACGCGCGGAATATGGGAGCACGATGAGGCGCGTTGAGGAATTCTATCAAAAAGTAAAACTAAAAACGTAAAGCGTAATACTTGCAGGTTAGCTGGTGCGCGGGGCGCGCATGGATTCCAATTGTTCCGTCAACTCGATGCGGCGGGCCTCGGCCGCGTTGCGCACATCGTTAACCAGGATTTCACCACGTGCGCGCAGTTCGCTTCTGAATTTTTCGCCGGTTTCCGGAGCAAGCAGAAGCGCAACCGTCGAGCCGATCAAAGCCCCAACCACAATTCCGATCATAAATCCAAACATCCGACGCATATCATTCTCCTTATGTTTCACCGCAAGACAAAGGGTGAAGATTCTTCTGACAAATTTATTATAGGCGAAAATTCGATTTTGTGGAATAATACAGTCTCCCGCGCGTATCCTGATGAACGCGACGGGGTAAACCAAATCCCAGGCTGTACACGGCGCGGCAAACGGGGAGATCGCGCACAAACGGCTCCTACCTTTTATCGGAGGATACCATGTCTACAATTGCTCCTGTTTTAACCACCGCCACCGTCATCAGTACGGGCGCGCCCCAACGTAAAAAAGCGACAACCACGACGTTTCGCCAAAAGAAGGCACATGGTGAGCCGATCACCATGTTGACTGCCTACGATTATCCCACCGCGCTGGCGGAAGACCAGGCCGGGATCGATTCGATCCTGGTCGGCGATTCGCTGGGGATGGTGGTGCTTGGTTATCAAAACACCTTACCGGTCACCATGCAGGATATGATCCACCACTGCAAAGCCGTGGCACGCGGTGCAAAGTTTGCGCTCCTGATCGGCGACATGCCGTTTATGTCGTATCAGGCTTCGACCGAAGAAGCGGTTCGTAACGCCGGAAGATTCTTGCAGGAGGGCGGCATGGATGCGGTCAAGCTGGAAGGCGGGCGCGAACGCCTCGAAGCGGTGCGTGCCATTGTCGGTGCAGGGATTCCCGTGATGGGTCACCTGGGTCTTACGCCGCAGTCGGTCAACCAGCTCGGCGGATTCCGTCCGCAGGGGAAGACTGCACCCGCGGCGAAGCGCCTGTTCGAGGATGCCTTGCTTCTCGAAGAAGCCGGATGTTTCAGCATCGTGCTTGAATCCGTTCCGGCGCGGCTTGCTGGATTGATTTCTAAGAAACTTTCCGTTCCGACCATCGGTATCGGTGCGGGCGTTGGATGTGATGGGCAGGTGCTGGTCACTCATGACCTGCTGGGTCTCTTTGACCGCTTCACACCGAAGTTTGTCAGGAAATATGCGGACTTCCACGGCGAAATGCAGCGCGCCTTTGGCGAATACATTCAAGATGTACAGATGAAACGTTTCCCGGCGGATGAACATTCAGTAGAGATGGATGATAAGGAGTGGGATGCGTTGCAAAAGGAAATGGATTAAACGGAGTCCGAAATCTGCGGGGTGCAGCCTGTGGGCTGACTTCGAGAATCCACAACAGGCTTCGTTGGATTCCGCATGGTTTTCTCAAGATCAGAAAAGGAACCGCAAAGCTCGC
Source organism: Anaerolineae bacterium (assembly GCA_003158885.1). Classification (GTDB taxonomy): domain Bacteria; phylum Chloroflexota; class Anaerolineae; order Anaerolineales; family Villigracilaceae; genus Fen-1038. The sequence goes on along the minus strand of PMLN01000158.1, from coordinate 2,521 downwards.
GACCCTCAAAGAACAAAGGGCAGGCGAGCGCAAAGAAAAAACAAGAATCTTAGCGAACTTTGCGTGCTTCGCGTTAAAAAAATGACAAAACATAGATTCGCCATGGACTTTGAGAAGGCCATGTTGGATTCCGGGATATAAATATGGATAGGCAGCCCATTCTCATCCTTGGCACGGGCGCGCTGGCGACACTGTTCGCGGCGCGCCTGACCGCCAGCGGATACAGCGTCACCATGCTTGGCACATGGCCGGCCGGCTTATCGGCCCTGCGGCAAAACGGCGCGCGCTTGACCGGCGCGGATGGATATGAACATGCCTTCCCGGTCCGTGCCACCGCTGATCCCAATGAATGCCGGGGCGCAAAGTACGCCATCGTGCTGGTCAAAGCGTGGCAGACGGAACGCGCAGGGCGCCAGTTGGCGGAATGTTTGGCAGAGGATGGATTGGCGGTCACTTTGCAAAACGGGCTGGGCAACCGCCAGATATTGGCAAGAACCCTTGACGATGATTTCACCACACAGCGCGCGGAGAACACCGATAAAAGAAATGGTAAAGACTCTGCGCTCTCTGCGCGTTCTGTGCGCTCTGTGGTGAATAGAGTCTCGCGGGTGGCATTGGGAAGCACCACCACCGGAGCAACTTTGCTGGGGCCGGGGCTGGTCAAGGCTGGGGGAGAGGGCAAAATATCCATCGAAGCGCATCCCGCCATCGCCCCGCTGGAAGAAGCCTTGAAAGCCGCAAAATTCAAAGTGGAAATCCTGGAAGACGCGCAAAGCCTGATATGGGGCAAGCTGGTCATCAACGCCGCCATCAACCCATTGACCGCATTATTAAAGGTGACCAACGGCGAATTGCTCCAGCGTCCCGCCGCGCGCGGACTGATGCGCGCGTTGGCGGAAGAAGCCGCCATGGTCGCATCCGCCGAAAAAGTGACCCTGCCATTCAGCGACCCCGCCGAAGCCGTGGAGGATGTGGCGCGCAAGACGGCGGGCAATCATTCCTCCATGCTGCAGGATATCCGGCGCGGCGCGCCCACCGAGATCGATGCGATTTGCGGCGCCGTCGCGCGTATGGGAAAGCGCCATCACACACCCACCCCCATCAATTCCACCTTCTGGCAGTTGATTCTGGCCATGACCCAAGCAAAATGAATTTTTCCCTCCTCCATCCTTGCATTATTCAACACAGAGCACACGGAGAACACAGAGTTTTTTCCTTCATTTTTCTCTGTGATCTCCGTGGTGAAAATTAATGAACCCACTATTTTTTCCACTCCCCATTTTTGTTAAGAATGCCTCGACTGCCTCTTGCATGGTAAGATAAACCAGTTCTAATTCGGAGGTGTTCATGCGTAGGTGGTTGGCTGTTTTGATCTTCCTGGGAATATGGATCCTGCCGCTTCCCGCCCGGGCTGCAGGCAGCGCGATAAAAATATCAAGCTTTCAGGTGGAACTGTGGCCTGAATTTGACAAGCCCAACAGCGTCCTGGTGATCAACTATATTACATTATCCCCAGATACCAGCCTGCCTGCCACGCTGGTCTTTCACCTTCCTCCGATGGCCGTGGGACCTTCTGCACTGGCGGTGGGGGCCACCATGGATACGGTTTCCGATCAGGGCATTAATTATTCCGTCCAGTCGCAAACCAATACACTGAACCTGACCGTTAAAGCCAAGGGCCCGGCCATCCATCTTGAATATTATGATCCAATCCAAAAAGATGGGAAGACGCGCACGTATCGATATAAATGGATCACGGATTATAACGTGGACGATTTCAAGCTGACCGTTCAACAACCGGTCGGGGCAAGGAACCTTCAAATTGCGCCGACGCTCACTACTTCCGAAATCCGGAACGACACCATGAAATATTTCAGCCACGATTTCGGTGCGGAGAGCGCAGGGACTGTCCTTTTATTTTCCCTGAACTATGAAAAGAGCAGCGATGCTTTAAGCATTTCCTCCCTGCAGGTCCAACCCTCCCAGCCGCTCGGTTCCAATACGTTGGGGAGTTTCATGTCCAGTGTCAGCATGGCCGTGCCTTATTTGCTTGGCGGTCTGGGCTTACTCCTTATTGGCGGATGCGTGGTTTATTTCTGGCAAGTGGGAGGCGGCGGGAAAAATTCGAATAAGCGGCGCTCGCCGCGCCTGGAAAAAGAAGCCGATAGTGAAGTGTATTGTCATCAATGCGGAACTCGTGCACACAAGGGCGACCGTTTCTGCCGCATCTGCGGGACAAAACTACGGCACGAGGCATCAGCGCGCGTGGTCAAGTAGTCAAGTAGTCAAATAGTCAAATAGTCGAATGGTTGGATGGTTGTGGTACGAAACTACGGTGTGAGGCTTGAAGGGTAGGACGCTCAACGCTAGGCCATGACTTCAGGAAAAATCGAAGGACTTTTGCCATAACACCGGAAGAGCGCGGCACGTGAATATGGAGTCACTGAGTTTTTTCTTTTTTCTCTTCCTCATCCTTCTTTCGGTTTTGGAATGAGACGGCATTGGTGCATAAATCGGAAAG
>PMLN01000325.1 GCA_003158885.1 Anaerolineae bacterium | reverse complement strand
GAAGTCGCCTTGAAAGAAGGCTATGGCTTGAACGTCCAGATGGAAGAAACAGAATCCAAAGGCATTCAAAAAGTCACTGATCCCGATAAAGGACAAAGCTTTTATCTTTGCCTCGCCGATAAAATCAAATTGAAAGACTTGAAATCTCTGAACTTGAGGAAGGATGATCTATTTATTTGCCGTGATGTTGCGCTGGACGATGAATCCGCAGCGAATTTGGCGTTGCAGTGCAGGTTGAAAACGATATAACTGTAATGAACAAAAGGGAGATTGAATGAAGCGAATTAATCGTAGTGTTTCCGTAACGCTTTTGTCAAGCATTCTAATCGTATCCGTCCTTCTCTCAGGTTGCGGGGCAACACCCGCTCCGGCCCCTCCCATCGTTGTACAGCCCAATCCGGTTTCAAATAACAACGGAACTTACATAAACATTCTTATCAATTCACTCCAGTTCACCGGCACAGTCAGCAATTTGGGCGACACGGGAAACCTGCAATTCATCATGGTTGCTTCGGACAATTCTGGACATTCGGATGCCTTGATTTGTCCGTATGGTGGCGTGATCCAAGTTCATACAGGCGATAACATCAACCCATGTCAGGCAGGTTTAACTTATCCCCAGAACCTTCTTCAAGGTAATCTCAACCTTATGTTAATCGCCGTGGATGTGAAGGATAAAAGCGATCTTGCAGATGTTGGGACTAATTTGATTGCATCCGGATTATCAACTGGACTTGGAGCTGCGATACAGGGAACCAGCGAAATGATGAGCCCCGAGTTGGCGATTGGATTGATCGCCCTGAGCACCGTGATTGGATACGCTGGTACTAAAACACAGGAATACTTCCAAAGGAATTATGTGATTGGAAGCCAGTCATTTGTGATGTCAAGCCAATATAATTGGAATAATGGACAACCTGTTTCTGCTGCTGCTTCTAATCAGCAAGTAAATTTCAACTTTACAGTTCAACAGTCAACGACTGTATCCGGACAGGTTGTGGGCGGTCCATCTGTTGCTACGGCCTTTGTAAATCCAACTGCTACCCAAGTATCCAGTAACTCCCCCAGCACTTCCGAAGAAGAAAATTATTCCGATCCCGCAGAATTTGCGCGCTGGTATTTCACGGCGGTTTGGCAGGATAGAAACTACGATTATTTATGGACGCTTTCGACTCCAAGCTTTCAAAGCGCCGCCAGTACTGGAGGATATAATGAATTTACAAGCTGGTGGGGCTCGGTTGATAAGGCTGACATAGGTAGCGTGAGTGTACTGAATAATGATGGCCATTATGCGTCAATTCATGTTGTCATTACCTTCCATCTTCATGATGGTCGCGTCTTACAAAACAGGCAATATGACTATGATTTGGTGTTCAACTCAGATCGTCAAACTTGGATGTTCGATTATAGATAGGTAAATCATACTTGAACATGCAATTCAAATTCGATGCCAACCAGGAATTTCAGATTCAAGCCATCGAGGCGATTACAGGTCTGTTCGATGGTCAGCCGCGCATCCAAACCGATATGCGCTTCACCTTTGGCTTTGCTGCCATCGCCAATCGTCTTGACTTATCTGAAAAAGAAATACTCGCCAACCTGAAAAAAGTTCAAAGAGATAACGATCTCGAGCCTGATAAACAGTTAATTACGATTGATCGCGCCGTTGAAACGGTTGAGGGGAAGAAGCTCGTCAAGTTCTATAACTTCTCGGTTGAGATGGAAACGGGTACAGGCAAAACCTATGTGTACCTACGAACCGCCTTTGAACTCTACCGCCGTTATGGACTGAGGAAATTTATCGTGGTTGTGCCTTCCGTTGCCATCCGTGAAGGCGTATTGAAAACGCTGGAGATCACGCAAAAGCACCTGCGCGAACTGTACGACAATATCCCCTGCCGCTATTACGCCTATGATTCGGCCAACCTTTCACAAGTCCGTCAGTTTGCGCTTTCCGAAAGCATCGAGATCATGGTGATGACGATTGACTCCTTCAATAAGTCCACCAACGTCATTCACCAAACCACAGACCGCTTGCAGGGCGAAACGCCCATCTATCTTGTCCAAGCCGCGCGTCCTGTCTTGATCCTCGATGAACCGCAAAACATGGAAAGTGAGTTGCGGGTCGCGGCGCTGGCGGCGCTCAATCCGCTGTTTGCGCTGCGCTATTCAGCCACGCATCGCAACCCCTATAATCTCGTTTATCGTCTCACACCTTATGAAGCGTATCGCCAGGGATTGGTGAAACGCGTTGAAGTGGCGGGTGTTGAAAAAGAAACGGATGAAAATCAAGTTTATCTGCGTTTGGATGAAGTGAAATCGGACAAGAAAACGTTTACTGCTAAAATTGCAGTCCATGCTTTGATGAAAAACGGGACCGTGAAGGAACAAGTTGTTACCGTGAGGCCGGGTAATTCTTTGGATAAGAAAGCCAACCGGCCCGATTATGCAGACTACGTGCTTGAAGAAATCAACATCAGCGATCAATCTGTGCTTTTTACAAACGATATTGAAATGCGGGTGGGCGAATCAAGAGGCGCGGATAAAGAAACCATCTTTGAAGCGCAAATCCGATATACGCTGCAGGAACACTTCCACAAGCAAAAGCGGTTACGCGAGCAGGGCATCAAAGTTCTATCGTTGTTCTTCATTGACCGCGTGGACAACTACGCCAACGAAGATGGTTTGATTCGCGTTTTGTTCAACAAAGCCTTCAACGAACTGAGAGTCAATTCCGAATTCAAGGATGTGGATGCTGAAAAAGTGCAAGCCGCTTATTTTGCTTCGCGCAAGACCAAATCGGGTGAGGTCGTCTTTGAAGACAGCAAAACAGGCGAGTCCGAAAAAGATAAGGAAGCCTACGACTTGATTATGAAAGACAAGGAACGC
>PMLN01000181.1 GCA_003158885.1 Anaerolineae bacterium | reverse complement strand
CCGGCGCGGAAGGCATCCAGCATGGCTTGATCCTGGGCCATGTGAGCCACAATGCGAAGCTCGATCTGCGAATAATCGACCGAGAGCAGGACATTGCCCTTCGCGGCAATAAAGCCGTTACGGACGCGGCGGCCTTCCTCGGTGCGAATGGGAATGTTTTGAAGATTGGGATTGGATGAAGACAGGCGTCCGGTCACCGCGCCAATCTGACTATAGGAGGTGTGGACGCGCCCGGTCTTCGCATCCAGGGCGGCGGGGAGAGCATCCACATAGGTGGATTTCAACTTGGATAATTCGCGGTGTTCGATGATCCAATCCACCACAGGGTGCTTGCCGCTCAAGGCATCCAGCACATCGCCCGCAGTGGAGTAATGCCCGCTGGCGGTCTTACGACCGCGATCGGGAGGCTCAAGGCGCAGACGATCAAAGAGCACGTCTGAAAGCTGTTGCGTCGAGTTGAGGTTAAAGGGTTTCCCCACTGCTTCAAAGACCTGCTTCTCGATTTCGGCCATACGCAGGGTCAATTCCTCGGACAGCTTTTTAAAGAAAGGCAAATCAAGCAGGATACCGGTCATCTCCATATCGGCCAGGACGGGGATCAGCGGCATTTCGATCTCGGCCATCAACTTGGCGGCGTGCACGCGTTCGATCTCGGCCTGCATGAGAGGCAGCAAGCGCAGGGTGGTTTCCGCATCGGCGGCGGCATAGGAAGCAACGGACTCGATGGCGACCTCGGCCATGCTGATCTGCTTCTTGCCCTTGCCAATCAATTCCTCGATGTGGGTCATCTCATCGCCCAAGCGCGCAAGGGCCAGATTCTTGAGGCCGAGATTGTGGGAGGCAGGATCCACCAAAAATTCGGCGATCATCGTATCGAAGGTGATGGGGGTCACCACCAGGCCATGACGAACCAAAACAATGTAATCATATTTGGCGTTATGAGCGACCTTGGGAATACGGGAGTTGGTTAATGGATCATGGAGAATGGAGATGACCTGCTCAAGCGGAAGATTGGTTCCGGTCGAATGGCCGACGGGGATGTAATAGCCTTCCCCTTCCTTGACCGCCAGGGAGATGCCAACAATATCGGCCTGCACTTCCTCGGTGGAAGTCGTTTCGGTATCGAAGGCGATCACCTGGGCCGATGAAAGCCGCGCGGCAAGATCGTTAAGTTTTTCGGTTGTGTCCACGAGGGTGACATCAATGGAAGAAGCAGGCGGTTTAACAGAGACAACGGGAGAGGCAGATTCAAACAATGAAAGCTGTCCGCCGGAAGCTTTGGGAGAGGCAGGCGATGCTTCGCGGCCGGTGAGGCGGTCAAGGGTCTTGATGAGCGTACGAAATTCGAGTTCAACAAAAAAGGCCTCGACGCGGGCTGAATCAAATTCGTGCGCCCTGGCAGACTCAAGATCCAATTTGATCTCCAAGCCGGTACGAATCTGGGCGAGATCACGACTAAGATAGGCATTCTCCCTGCCGGTTTCCAGCTTGGTCTTCCAGCGATTTTCAACCTGATCCATATTTTGATAGATGGCATCCAGGGTGCCAAATTTTTCGAGCAGGGCAATGGCCGTCTTTTCACCCACGCCCGCCACGCCGGGGATGTTATCGGATTTATCGCCGACGAGGGCTTTGTAATCCACCACCTGATCGGGACGAACGCCCAGTTTACGAACGACATCTTGATCGGTGATGTAGTTCTGGTCATCGCCGGCGAGGTAGACGGCGGTGCGTTCATTGACCAATTGCAGGAGGTCGCGGTCGCCGGTGATGATCTTAACGCCCAAACCTTGGGCCGCCACCGAACGCGCCACCGAGCCAAGCACATCATCGGCCTCATAGCCTTCCATCTCAAGGCGCGGGATGTTGAAGGCGTCCACCAACTGGCGGATACGTTCGATCTGCGGACGCAGGTCTTCGGGCATCTTGGCGCGCGTGGCTTTATATTCGGGGAAGAGCTTGTCGCGAAAGGTCTTGCCGGTATCGAAGGCGACGGCCAGGTATTCGGGTTTTTCCTGCTCGAGGATGCGCATCAGCTCGCGCGCAAAGCCATAGATGCCCGCAGTCGGTTCCCCCTTGGAGGTCTGCCAGCGCTGGGCGCTCGAACCGGCAGTCAACGCAAAATACATGCGATAGGCGAGGGCGTGACCATCAATGAGATAGAGGGTGGGGGGCATAAGAAAGCAATCAGCGGTTAGTTAGCAGTGAACAGGATGCGGTTTAGGCGCTTACAAGTGAACTTCTTGCTTTTTGTGCAAGAATTTTCATCACAGAGGGTCAGAAAGGTTTACAAGGTTTTCCTTTGTGTTCCTTCGCGAAGCACGCAAAGCGTTCGTGACCGCCTGCCCTTCGCACTTTGAGGGTCGTGGTTGAATCTTTTTGGTTCCGGCTTGTCCGGGTTAGGTGAAAAGGAGATAAGAAACATAGAGCGCGAATTCGATCCTGGAGTCTTTCCACTCAACGATGCGAATGGGAACGGGGTCGAACCAGCGAGCTACTTATGTTTTTTTTCAATGCCCTGGCGCTGGCGGATCTGTTTAATGTAATCCTTGACAAGTTGAGGCGGATGCGGCTTGGTACCGCCCATGATGAGATAGCCGGGCGCCCAGAAATCGCCGGAGGGGTTTTCCTTTTTCAGACGCACGAATCCGGCAAACACTTTTTCAGAAGTCTGCTGGCGCATGATGCGCATGAGATAGCCCGGCGAAGTGGCGGGCGGGACATTCACAACCCATTGCAGATATTCGGGGCGGACGGCGAGGTATTCCAGACGCCAGCCAAAGGCCACACAAATATTTGGAAGCCAATCCGAAAGATGGTCGGCAATATCGCCGGTCAAATAATGGGATGAGAAGCGCGGCACCAACAAACAGGCATAGGTTAAATTATAGACGCCGGCATTTACCGGTTCCACCACAATGCGTTCCGAGCCTTCGTCCACAGACGGCGGATTGCTCTCCTCCACATTCACACCCGGTTTTGCGGGAACGGCCGCTTGAGGCTGAGGATGAGGGTGGAGCCTGGACGGCGCCGTAACATCGAGTACATCCCCGGCTTTGGATTGAGAGGAAACCGTTTGATCCAGTTCCGTGGAGGGCTGGGCAACGAGAAGATCCTTGAGCGGAATTGGCATCGAGGATTCGCGGCTAAAGATGGAGCGATGAGTCTGGTTGGGATCCATAACCACTTCAGGGCGGAAAAACCGTTCCACATCATCCGGCGGAGAAATCTTTTTGGACGGAGGGCGTTTGGGATCCGGCGAGGGGATATCTACAATAATTTTGGAAATGGGCGGAACCACCATCTCCTCATCGTCATCATCTTCGTCCGTGATCTCGGCAATGCTGGAAAGTCCGGGCTTCTTCAATTCCGGCGTGACGGCATGGGTTTCATCCTCGGCCAGGGAGGTCACCAACTGCCCCGCCTGCGAACGAATGGTGCTGAA
>PMLN01000413.1 GCA_003158885.1 Anaerolineae bacterium | reverse complement strand
TTGTGACCGAGTGCGGTATAACTACTTGACTTCGATCTCGACTATGTTCTTGACCCACAAATCGCCTTGTTGTCCGGGCATGACAGCCAGGAAAGCTCCCGGCGTATTGGTGAAGGCAATCATGCAATCCGTGCAGCTGCGCACCGCGGCTAAATCGATCTCGGCCGAATAACCGTCGCTGGCGATGAATACCAGACTCTTCGCGCCGGCTTGAACTTGGGCAATATCCAATAAAGTGTTTAGATGTACGCCGGTGAAGGATTGGGTTCCCATCTTGGGTTGCTCTGCGCTGATCGTGACCGGACCCATTGCCCGTAGTGCGCTCTCTGATAGCTTCAACGGATTCGTCACCAAACCGGAAATGCTCAAACTGCCAGTGGATGGTGTCGGGCCGGCAGAGGTTGTGGATATGGTTGGCGTAATGGTTGTCATTGGAGATTCTGGAACGTGCACCACGATCATTTGAATCTGGCCGACCATTTGTTCTTTCTGCACATCAGAACCAACCAGGCGTAATGGGTAGTACTTGTCGGGCAGCTCGGCATCGTTGACCAGATAGGCCGCGATGATATTGCCATTACGTTTGATGCGGGCGCTGTCCAGCGTGATCGTTGTGCCATCCGCGCTGACCACATCCACTTTGTATCCGGCATCTGCCAGGGCATCGTTGAATGAGCCGGTGCCGTGCGAGTTGGCATCATCCACTTGGCCCACTAAAAGCCATAAGGGGACGCCGGCCCAGTTCTGCCCATTTTCATCCTTCCAACTCGCGCCGTGACAATTCGGCGAAGCACATGATTGAAATGCGGCCCTGTCGACCGGTTGCATAATTGCTCCATGCAGCTTCAACTTCCAGGTTTGGCCCTCCGGCTTAACATCCATTTTGACGACCCATTTTTCGGTCCAGTGTCCATCAACGACCTGGTTGTTCTTGGCGCTGACCACTTGCAAGCGTAGGGTGCCATCTTGAACAGGATCAAGAAGTTTGCCGTTCTGCTCATAAGCCAGAATGGCGGTCAGCGGGTCATGGGTTGCAAGCTCGGAACCGGTGGCAGGATCGTAAGCCGTGAAATTCCCGCTCATGACCTGGTCATAAGAGAAAGTCATGCTATAACCATCCTGGGCGGTCAAGGTAACGCCCATCGTGTTATCGTAGCTGCCTCCGAGGGCTGCCACCACATCTTTGAGAGCGACTCCCTTGAAAGAGGCCGGAACCGTGATGACCCCGGCGCTGCTTTTATTTCCACCCCATCCTTCCGTAACTGGCAGGGCCTTAATCTGATCCAGTGTGAAAGATTTGTTTCCTGTGGTCCCGGTCAATTGCAGAATGGCCGCAACCGCCGGCTTGGATGCACTGCAGCCCGCAGCTGCGGCTGTCAAGGCCAAAGCAGCGATCATAATCAGAAAGGTGATGAACAACTTCTTGCGTTTCATGGATTCCTATCTCCTAAAGAAGAATTTGCTCACCGCTGTGGGCCGGGTTATAGCCCGTCAGCGAATTGAGCTCGTTGCGAAAGGCGGCGGTCTGCAGGAAATCCAACAAGGGCGAAACGAACTCTTCATTTTCGCGCGGCAAAACCAGGTCATATCGTTCTTCGAACAATGGAATGAAATCCAGATGATGTTGATGGGCGGCGGCTTGCAAACCCAATGTGACATCCGCCTGCCCTGTTTCGACCAAGGACGCCGACTCGCTGTGGGTTTTAGCGATTTGATCGTAACCCTTGATTTGCTTTGTATCCATCTTCAAGCGCTTGAGTTCCGCGTCGAACCACAGGCGTGTGCCTGATCCGGGATTCCGATTCACGAAGCGCACTTCCTGGCGGGCGATATCCTTGATCTTCTGGATCGATTTTGGATTCCCCGCATGTACCATCAAGCCTTGTGTGCGATAAGCCAGCGTGACCAACTCCACGGCGCGGTCGGGAAAAAGATGCCGGACCGTGGAAGCATTGTATCCACCGTCATCGTCGAGAATATGGGCGCCTGAAATCTGGCATAGTCCCTGGCGTAGATTGACGAGACCATCCAATGAGCCAACGGGAAAATTCAACAGATGGAAATGTTTTTCCAGGTGTCTTGCAGCCGATTCCAATGCAAGGTCATGGCTGCCGGAGAAAATCAATGGGGGCTTTTTCGTTTTTGGCAGGATCAGTTGCTGAAGTAAAAAAGCGCCCGCTTTTGATTGATAGTATTTTTCCGTCACTTTTCCCGTTCTGCGGATTTCGATCATCTCAACCAGGCCGGCGGCCTGAAGTTTAAGCATGTGATGACGCACCCAGGCAGGGGATTGGTGGAGGCTGCGCGCCAGTTGCGTAAGCGTCGCGGGAGAAGCCATCAACCGGCGTAGGATGGCCATGCGATGCACATCTGCCAGGAGTTTGATCTGCTCGAACGCGTCAACGGGTTGGATGTTCTGCATAACGATTAAGGAAAAGCTTAATCGTAGTTTAATCGAAGTGGATATGTTTGTCAATTTGACATGCTGGCCTTCGGATTTGAGTTTATACCTCTGGATTTCCAGCCACTGATTTCACGGATTCCACTGAAAAGGAAGCGGAAGGGAGTGTCCAATTTTGTGGGCTTTTATATTGTTCACCACGGAGCGTATTTGCGCTTTGTATGCTTGCTTGGAAGAACACCAAGTACAGGTCGCGAAGGATACAGAGTTTCTCCTTTGTTTTCTCAGCGAACTCTGCGATCTCTGTGGTAAAAAGCTGCTTATCCCATCCTTTTGGACACTCCCAAGCGGAAAAACCCGTGCAAATCTGTGCAATCCGTGGCAGAATCCATAAGCTTGGGTTGATCATGATTCAAATAAGGAGTAGAACCATGCAGTTGGAGATGATCAAATTATTTATTGAGTATCACGTGGATATGACCCGCCGCGTTTGGGATTCGGTGGATAAGATTTCCGAGGAGCAATTTCTGTCGGACGACTCTTATTCGCGCGGTTCCATCCGCAATCTGATGGTGCATCTCGCCGGCACGGATTTGGTGGATAGCGGTAAGAGAAAGTTCAAAATTGCATCTAAGAATGGTAAACCCGTGATAGGCAAAACCACGTGGACAAAAACGATTCTGGATGTCCGCACGCAGAATGCAGGTTTGTATTGTGAAGATGTAAAGGCTTGGGCGCTCTCCGCGCTGGAAGATTCAGAAGGATTGCGAGTTTGAATTTGAACCCTCAGACCATCCATTGGCGCTGGAACAACAGAATGGAATTTCTTGGGAAAGAGTGCAGGAGATCGCTGAAATTCTTTTACATCTATAATGGCAGGCACGGAGTACGAAATCTTCGCGGCAGCACATCCGAAGGGATGCGGATTTCGCTGAAATTCTTTTGCATCTATAATAGCAGGGACGGAGTGCGAAATCTTCGCGAAGCATCCCCGAAGGGGACCAGATTTCGCTCCAAAGCTCAGGACCTTTGAGTACGTTCTTGTACTGATTTAGCTTTCTAAAGGAAAACAACATGGCTGAAAGAATTTATACAAATAGAAGATACCTCGATGCCCTCGAAAAGAAAGTGCTTGTCTTCGATGGCGCCATGGGCACGAGTTTACAAAATCAACACCTCACTGCCGGAGATTTTGGCGGTGAGAAATACAATGGCTGCAATGATTATTTGGTGATCTCCTGCCCGGAAGCTGTGGAAAAAGTCCATCGCTCGTTCCTCGAGGTCGGTGTGGATGTGATCGAGACCGATACCTTCCGCTCGAACCGCATCACGATGAAGGAATATGGCTTGCAAGACCGCGTCATCGAGATCAACGAAGCCGCAGCAAAGCTTGCACGTGGACTCGCAGATGAATATTCGCAGGCACAGACTTCCGAAGTCTCTGAGACTTCGGAAGTCTTGCACCCCCGTTTTGTCGCGGGTTCCATCGGCCCCTCTGGCAAACTTCCCTCCACGAACGATCCTGAACTCTCCAATGTTGGTTTCGATGAACTTGTTGATGTTTTCCGCGAACAAGCTGTTGGCTTGATGCGCGGCGGCGTGGATCTTCTGTTGATCGAGACCTCGCAGGACATCCTCGAAGTCAAAGCTGCCATCCTCGGTTGTCATAAGGCCTTTGAAGAGACAGGAGTCCATTTGCCGGTCCAGGCCCAAGTTACGCTAGATACCACCGGTCGCATGTTGCTTGGCACGGATGTGGCTGCCGCGCTGGCCATCCTGGAAGGCATGGGCATTGATGTCATTGGCCTCAATTGTTCCACCGGCCCGGAGCACATGCGTGAGCCGATCCGCATCCTGGGCGAAAATTCCACGCTTCCCGTTTCGTGCATCCCCAATGCGGGGCTTCCCTTGAACGTGGATGGGCAGGCGGTCTACCCGCTGGAGCCTGAACCGTTTGCAAATGACCTTTATGAATTCGTGACCAAATACCATATATCGGTTGTGGGCGGCTGTTGCGGCACAACTCCCGCACACCTGAAATTGCTGGTGGATAAATTGAACGCCTATCCACACCCTGCACGGCCCTTGCATTCGGAACCGAAACTGGCTTCCGCCATGTCGGCCCAGGCCATGCAGCAAAACCCTCCGCCCACCCTGCTCGGCGAGCGCTGCAACGCGCAGGGTTCGCGCAAATTCAAGAAGATGCTGCTTGAAGAGGATTACGATGGTATTTTGGAGCTGGCCCGCGACCAGGTCAACGGCGGCGCGCATGCCCTGGATATCTCCTGCGCCGTCACCGAACGCCCTGATGAAGTGGAACTCATGCGCAAGGTGGTCAAGAAACTGGAGATGGGCGTGGATGTTCCCCTGGTCATTGATACCACGGAATTGGATGTCCTCGAAACCGCTCTCAAGACCGCGCCGGGACGCTGCCTGATCAACTCCACTAATCTCGAAGCCGGCCGCCTCAAGGCGGATAAGGTTTTCGGGCTTGCGAAGCAGCATAACGCGGCAGTCATCGTTCTAACGATTGATGAAGGCGGCATGGCCAAAACCCGTGCCAAAAAGCTTGAGGTTGCCAGACGCATCTACGATATTGCGGTCAATGAGCACGGCCTCAAGCCGGAGGCCCTGGTTTTCGATGCCCTGACCTTCACGCTTGCCACGGGTGATGAGGAATTCGTCAACTCCGCCATCGAAACCATCGAAGGTATTCGCCTCATCAAACAGAACCTGCCCGGCGTGTTGGCCTCTCTGGGGGTCAGCAACCTTTCCTTCGGCCTTGCTCCTCAATCGCGGCCCGTGTTGAATTCCGTCATGCTTTATCACTGTGTGCAGGCCGGCCTCGATCTGGCCATCATCAATGCGGCGCAGGTCAAGCCTTACAGCGAGATTAATGAGCAGGAACGCGGGCTGGCCGAAGACTTGATCTTTAATCGTCGCGCCGATGCCTTGCAGAGATACATCGAATATTTCGACAAGGTATCGCCCGTTGAATCCACTACCGCCTCCGATCCAACCGAAGGCATGACGCCCGAGCAGCGTTTGCATTGGAAGATCGTTCATCGTCATAAGGAGGGCGTGGAGGCGGATATCGATGAGATCATCCTGCGCGACGCGTCTTCCTCTCCCAGCGGGAGAGGGGAACAGCACCTCTCAAGACATGAGGTGGCTGTGACTACCCTCAATACCGTCCTGCTGCCTGCCATGAAGGAAGTCGGCGACAAATTCGGGGCGGGGGAATTGATTCTGCCCTTCGTGCTCCAGTCTGCCGAGGTCATGAAGAAGGCCGTTGGGCATCTCGAAAATTATCTTGAGAAAAAGGAGGGCGTGAGCAAGGGATTGATTGTACTCGCCACGGTCTATGGGGATGTGCATGATATCGGCAAGAACCTCGTCAAGACCATCCTCGCCAATAACGGCTACGATGTGATCGACCTCGGCAAGCAGGTCCCGGCGGAAACCATTATCACCAAGGCGGTCGAGGTCAACGCTACTGCCATTGGCTTGTCCGCCTTGCTGGTCTCCACCTCCAAGCAAATGCCGTTGATCGTGAATGAATTGCATCGCCGCAATTTGAAATTTCCGGTTCTGGTGGGTGGCGCAGCCATCAACCGCCGCTTTGGCCGCCGGATTTTCTTCACCGAGGACGGCCAGTCCCACGAGCCTGGCGTTTTCTACTGCAAGGATGCGTTCGAGGGACTGGAGACCATGGAAAGACTCATTGATCCCGAACGCCGGCCTGCCTTGCTCGAGCAGGTCCGCCGTGAAGCGGATATGGAGATGGGCCGCGCCTCGCAGGTGCCCGCACATCGTAAAACGGGAACCCGCTCACAGATCCAGCCTGAACCGCTTACGCATGCTGTTAAGTGGGGCCAGCGTGTTGTCAAGGAGTTGCCGCTTGAGATGGTCTTGAAGCATTTGAGCCGCAACGAGTTGTATCGTCTCTCGTGGGGCGCCAAGAACACACACGGCGCGGAATGGGATAAGCTCAAAGCGGAATTCGATGCGCGCTTGGAGAAGATGACCCGCGAGGCGCTGCGCCTCAAGTGGCTCAAACCTCAGGGCGTTTACGGTTTCTTCCCCTGCCAGTCGAACGGCGATGAATTGATCGTTTACGATCCCGAAACCGTTAATTCTGCCTCGCCCGATGAAATCACGCGTTTCACATGTCCGCGCCAGCCTTATGATGAGCATCTGGCCCTGTCCGATTATTTTGCCTCAGTGGAATCTGGCAAAATGGATGTGGTCGCCTTCCAGGTGGTCACGGTTGGACGGGAAGCCACTGAAAAATTCGATGCCCTGCAAGCCACGAATGATTATTCTGAAGCCTACTTTACGCACGGACTTGCCGTTCAGTGCGCCGAAGCGACTGCCGATTATTTGCATCAACACATTCGACGGGAGCTTGGCCTTGGCGAAGAACAGGGCAAGCGCTATTCATGGGGGTATCCCGCCATTCCCGAACTGGAGGATCATAAGAAGGTCTTTCAGTTATTGCCCGCCGCCACGACCGCGCTCGGCATGAGTCTCAGCGCCGCCTATCAGCTGATTCCCGAACAATCCACCGCCGCCATCATCGTCCATCACAAGGATGCCAAATATTATTCGGTCGGCGAAAGCCGCGTGGAACAATTGATGAAGTAATATAATCAAAAGGTGCTTCCCCGCTCCGAACGATTTCCTATCCTTGCCCTGCACATTGTCAATCAAGACACGGGCCATCGCGCTACCGTCCTGCAAAGGCTTTATGAATTCAGCGCGCCGACTTTTGGTCAGGATTTTATTCTATGGCTGTGGAGCAGGAAGTAACGCTTGGTCGAAAGGGAATAGATAAATGAAACAATTTGCACTTATCACATTGGTGTTCATTTTTGCCCTCGTTTCCTGTGCCCCGGTTACGACTGTCGCCTCAACCCAAACAGCTATTCCAACTTCTACGTTAACTCCTGTTCCGCCAACTATCACTCCAACACCTGCGCCAGAAAACTTGGCAGACGCAAACGATCTCTCCACATGGGTTGACCAATATGTGAATGCTTATGGCGGACAAGTGACTGTCAACAGCGTGGAGATGAACACAACTCAACTTACAAACGCAATCAAAGCAAATCCAGATTCGTTTACGCAGGAAAAACAAATCAATGGAATCGAATATTCGTTTTTGGTAGTGAATGATGCGCCCTTGGCAATTAACAAAGAACAAAAAACATGGGAAGCAATTGGCCTAAAGGATTTAGGCAATATGTTGAACATAGAAATTGGAGATTCTTTGGCATGGAAAACAAAGGATGAAACAGAAATTCATGATCCTCGTTATTTCTCAATCTTGGAAAGAAATTATTCGGTTATCACCTTTGCACAAGGTATCTATTGGAAATGGTTTGAGCCGGAGTATAACGGCGCTATAGACCAATGGAGCCTTTACGATATAAAGTCCCAAATAGCTATACTCAAAAACATCAACCCGCTATTCACAATTCGTGTTCAACCATTGCTTTTTGCGGCAAACAACCCTGATTGGCTTAGTTCGCTAACCGCAGAAGAACAAAAGTCTGCAATTGAGAAACATATTCAAGACGTGTATGATACATTGACAAAATTAAATGTTCAACCTACAGAATGGGTAGTCGTCAACGAACCTTATTTCAAAGGCTCTGGCTGGGTTAGAGAAGATAATCTATACGACAAATTGGGATATGACTATATTCCTTTCAGTTTTCAAACAGCACGTCATATCTTAAGTCCGAATGCAATATTGATTTATAACGATGTTGCCAATAATTCATCTTCCCAAACTGAATACTCATACTATACGGATTTAACAAAACAAAACATTGAGCGGATAAAGCAGACAGGCATCGACAACATAGCAGTTGGTTTACAAATGCACCTTACAGGCACGGTGCCGCCAAATGAATCAGACTTAATCACTACGATGCAATCTTATGGATTCCCCGTTTATATTACCGAATTGGATGTGGACATGTCGGGTATTCCAGAAAACCAACAACAAATAATTCAATCCGACATATTCGCTACTGTTTTTAGAGCTGCAATTAAGTCGGGTGTATGCAAAGGTATTTCATTTTGGAATGGCGTAGATATTTATTCGTGGCCAAAAGATTATCTTGGAAGGCTTGATTCAAATCCTACTTTATTTAATGATAATTTTGAACCAAAACAAAGTTATTACGCCGTTCTAAAAGAACTCTTTACATTTGTCGAAAATAAATAGTTGGAAGTTCCTGTTTATCTTTGTTCATCTCTGGTGAATTAATTCCAGGAGTGACACGAATCGAAAATATATCAATTGCCTAATGGATGCAGTAAGATTAACCTCCAAATGAAAAAACTCTTCCGCTCCGAACAATTCCCCATCCTCGCCCTGCTTATCGTCATTTTGGCGATTGGCTTGTTCACACTTACCAACTTTGGCGAATCATGGGATGAACTTCAA
>PMLN01000239.1 GCA_003158885.1 Anaerolineae bacterium | reverse complement strand
TTAATGTGACATTGTCAAACTACTATTTTCATCTCTTTGCCACCTTGTTCATATTTAACCATTCGTCTGGAATTTTAGATACACTTTCTTTTCCAGTTGGTTCATATACCGGCATTCCCATTGGGCGAATAGGCAGTGTGCCAGCAAATAATTGATCGATTCGATCTTTTGCTTCTTTTATATAACCTTTTTCTTTCTCTGCACCTATTGCCCGGCGTTCATGCATCAGTGCAGCAATCAGGGAAGAACCAACTCCTGCAAAAGGATCGAACACCCATTCGCCTTTTTGGGTTAGAGCCAGTACAAGACGTTCTATTAATTCAACCGGAAAAGAACATGGGTGAGTTGTTTTCTCTGGATGATTAGATTTTACATTTGGAATATCCCACCATTTCGCCTCCCAATCTTGTAGGATATTGGCTTCCCATGTGTCAGTGGGGTTTACACCTAGCGGATTACCTGAGATTTGCCCTTTTTTTGGACCCTTGTAATGTCGCTTACCGGGGTACTTTGCCGGAACTCTAATATTATCCAAATTGAAATAATAATCATCCGACTTTGTGAACCAGCAAATTGTTTCATATCTGCCGCTCAGTCTGCGACTAGCGTGTAAACCGTGCCCGAAACGCCATACAATGCGATTACGTAGCTTCAAGCCTAATTCTTTGAAGATCGAGTAATAAAGAATATCCAATGGAAATATTTCGCCTTTATCTACAAAGTTTCCAACTTGCCAGCAAAGACTGCCTTTAGGTGAAAGTACCCTAACGAGCCCTGAAATAACCGTAGCCTGTGCTGCTAGATAGTCTTGTACGCTTTGACGGGTTTCATATTCCTTTCCCAAGTTGTAGGGTGGGGATGTGACGATTAGACTTATAGATTCGTTTGGAATTTCCCCGAGCAACTCCGTTACATCGCCATGGAATACTACAATTTCGGCATCATTCCTAAAATGCGATTCGATGGGCTTCTGCTCTTGAAACAAAGATAAATTGTGCATTGATTTTTTCAGACCTTATAGAGAGGTGCAGTGAAGAACCAACAAGATCAAGGACATGTTAATTATACTCTTGAGCAGAAAAGAACGGGCTTACAGAAATTTGCTTTAATTGATAATAGAGGCACATATCCCCCAGTAGTAGCTTTGGAAAACCTGTTGCGAGACCGCCTTTTAGCAGTCTCTGTGTTTATTGTATTGTCCACCGATAGCGGTGGGAGGCCAGCCCTACCCCAACCCTCCTCCTGCGCCTCATGGCGCAGATGCAGCTGATGGTGGCTTGAGGCCACCTCGGCTAGCCAAATCCGACGAGAAAATTTTGGGGTGAAGATTCGGTGATGGGATCGTCGATATTTAGGGAGGGAGTCAAGACACAGTATTTGGGGAAGTAGTTGGCTCCGCCTCCGTAGGTTTGAATGACTGAGTTCAATGCAGCGGAGTAGCGTTTGCCGAAATAAAACCTCACCGCCAAGGAAAAAGGTTTCTCTGGGCGGTGAGGTTATTAAACTGGTAAATATCGTTGGGTGCGCTCTTTGTATGAATGAAGGATCTCCGCCGCTTAGCAGCGAGATTCTTCGCTCCCTTCGGTCGCTCAGAATGACACGGGTGCGCTCAGCCGACGGGCATGAAGCGGGCTTTGCCGAGCGGGAAATCGGATTCATAGAGGATGGGCGAGCCGGAATCCGCAAAACTGCGCACAGGCCACAGGAGAACGTCACCGCGCTCCAGCCGTTCATGGGATACGCCGGCGTAGATGGGCGTCAAGGCGGCGATCTCGCTCATGATCTCACGGGTATCTTTGTAGACCCAGCCGGAATACATGGCGCCCGCAGTGCGTTTGTCATTTTGAACAAGTATCCTACGCGCCAAATCCGAGATGATCTGCCACTCAGGCTTGGAATCTCCCTGCGGCTGAATGGCTTGCCGGACGAATTGGACGCGGCGCTCGGTGTTGGTATAGGTGCCGGTATTCTCCGCGAAACTTACACCGGGCAGACAGACATCGGCATGATGACAGGCTTCAGAGGAGAGGGCTTCGCAGAGGACGACAAATTCGCATTGATCGAGTGAGCGCCGGATATAGGCGCTGTTCTCATCCGACCAGAGATTCTCACCCAGAATAAAGAGAGCTTTCAAGGAACCCTGATTCACGGCCTTCATCATTTCCAAAGCGGATAAGCCAGCGTTCACCGGCAAATCGGTTCCCCAGGCAGTCTCAAATTTCTTATGAGCCTGCTTATCGGCGACCAACTGATAACCCGGATAAACCGAGGGAAGGCCGCCCATGTCGCAGGCGCCCTGCGAGTTATTCTGAGTCCGCAGGGGAGCCACGCCGCCGCCGGAAACACCCAGATTACCCATGAGCAACTGCAGGTTGGCCAAATCCGAGGCATTGTCCACACCCGCAACCTGGGTGGCAAGGTCCGAGCCCCAGATAACAGCCATCGGATGATTCCCGGCGATGATCTCGGCGGCCGCATTCAATTTTTCAGCAGGCACACCGGTTAACTGAGATACCTTATCGAGCGGATATTTATCCACCAGCGATCTGAACTCCTCGAAACCCTGCGTGCGCTTCTGAATGAACTTCTTATCCTCCCAGCCTTTTTCCAGGATGATGCGCATGAGGCCATTCAACAAGGCAGTCTCCGTGCCGGGTTTGTAGCGCAGGGAGAGGGCGGCATATTCCTCGATGTTGAAGAAGATGGGGCTGGCAACGATCAATTGAGCCTTGCGGCGCAGGACTGCCTGACGAATCTTCGATCCAAAAACAGGATGATTCTCGGTGATATTGGAACCGATCACCAGAATGGTGCGAGCATTCCCGGCAATGTCCTGCATGGAATTCGACATGGCAGGCAATCCCAATGAGTCATTAAGACCATCCACAACACTGCGGTGGTTGAGATGGACGCTGCAATCAATGTTATTGGTGCCAAGCACTTGACGGGCAAACTTACCCATCAGGTAATTTTCCTCGTTAAACACCTTGCCGGAGGT
Source organism: Anaerolineae bacterium (assembly GCA_003158885.1). Taxonomy (GTDB): domain Bacteria; phylum Chloroflexota; class Anaerolineae; order Anaerolineales; family Villigracilaceae; genus Fen-1038. Next base: position 11,670 of record PMLN01000239.1, on the reverse strand, counting down.
CAACAAGCCGATGCTGTCCGGACCATACTGGCTGCGGGCAGAGTTCAAGCCTTTGGCGACAATATTCAAGGCCGTGTCCCAATCCACATCCACCCAGGGGCCGCGATCTTTTGGACGCGCCACGCCATCCAGCAAATACTTGCGGACGCGGGGTTGTTTCAGACGATTCTCCGAATGGATAAATTCATAACCATAGCGTCCCTTGACACACAGATGGTCGCCGTTTACCGGGGCCTTTTCACTCGAAGAAACGGATAAGACGCGCCCGCCCGGCACATCATCCTTGACATTCAAATCCAACTGGCAGCCTACGCCGCAATACGGACAGATGGTCGAGACCGTCCGATCCGGCATGCCCAGCTTGAGCGACATCTTGTTATCCAAGGCGCCCGTTGGGCAGTGCGCCACGCAGGCGCCGCACGATTCGCAGCGCGCCTGAAGCATGGTAGTATCCAAACCGGCCACAATTCTAAGATCGTAGCCGCGGTAGGCCTGAGTCCAGACAAAACGTCCCTGCACTTCGGCGCAGGCGCGCACGCAGCGAGTGCACATGATGCACTTATTCTTATCCACCCAGATGAAGGGATTGGGATCGCTATCAATCTGGCGGAACGGCTCTTTCGCCATGGCACTTTTCATATCAATGTCGTAATAGCGCACCCAATGCGCGAACTGGGTATCCAGTTCGAGTTGGGCTGAGCCATCATGGGTGTAACCGGCGTCGTAAAACCTGACCAGCAGCAGTTCGAGGATGGTGCGGCGATACTGGGTCAGCGCGGGGCTTTCGGTTTGCACCACCATGCCCGGCGAGACAAGCATGGTGCAGGCCGTGGCCGGCAGGCGCATGCCTTGAATGTCCACAGAACATAAACGGCAGCCGCCGTAAGGCGTGAGATCCTTGTGATGGCATAAAGTGGGTATGACAATTCCAGCCTGCCGTGCGGCATTAAGAATCGTAGTATTCTCAGGGACTTCCAAGGTCTGACCATTGATCGTTAAACTGATCATGGTTGTTTCTCCTTTACACAATAACTCGTCTTGCGCAGTTTCAACACTGAGCGCACTGGCGCTTTGCGTGCTTCGCGAAGATCACAGAGAATCTCTTTGTAAAAACTCTGTGGTTTCAGTGTTCTCAGCGGTGACATCTTATTCATGCGCAGCATCAGTCAATCATCCAGCGGCTATTCGACCGGAGCCGATACAAGTGAATGCTTCAAAGCCGTACAGACACCGGTCGGGCAAACGTGATCCACAATATGCGTCTCGACCTCTGCACGGAAATATTTCAAGATATCGAGCAAGGCGGTCGGTGCGGTCTGCCCAAGGCCGCAATTGGAAACCTCGGACATGGCCTCGGAAATCCTCACCATCGCATCCAGGTCAGCAAGGGTGCCCTGCCCTTCCGCGATGCGGCTCACGATCTCGTACAACTGCAAGGTGCCGATGCGGCAGGGGGTACACTTACCGCAGCTTTCATTGCGGAAGAAGCGCAGGATGACCCTGGCCAAATCAACCACACAGGTATCCTCATTGCAGACCAGCAAAGCGCCTGAACCGAGGGACACCCCGGCGTTGCGGAAAGAATCGAAGTCCATAGGGACATCCTGCAAACTGGCCGGGGCAATGGAACCGCTGGAGCCGCCGGATTGAACCAGTTTGAGCTTTTTGCCGTTCTTCATTCCCTTGCCATAGATGTCAATCACCTCACGAATGGTAATGCCCATGGGAACTTCGATGGCGCCGGTGAAGTTGACGTTACCGAGGATGGTGTAGACCTTGGTACCGGTGCTCTTGGGAGAACCGATCTCGCGATACCAAACCGCGCCGTTGCGGAGGATGGGCGGGATATTGGCCAGGGTCTCCACGTTATTCACCACGGTGGGTTTACCAAAGAGGCCATAGGTGGTTGGATAGGGCGGGCGGGCGCGCGGCATGCCGCGTTTGCCTTCCAGAGATTCGATCAGGGCCGTCTCCTCACCGCAGATATAGGCGCCCGCGCCGGCATGAGGATGAATATGAAAACTGAAATCCGTGCCGAAAAGATGATCGCCCAACAGGCCATGCGCCTCCGCCTGATGGACGGCATTCTCGATGCGTTTATAGGCTAGAGGATATTCACCGCGAATGTAGATATAGCCTTCGTGGGCATTGATGGCGTAACCGGCAATGGTCATGGCTTCAATGATGCTGAAGGGGTCGCCTTCCAAGACCAGACGATCCTTGAAGGTACCCGGCTCGCTCTCATCTGCGTTGCAGATCACATACTTGGGAAAGCCCGGCGTGTTGGCCACGAAACTCCACTTGCGACCGGTGGGGAATCCAGCACCGCCGCGTCCCTGCAAACCGGATTTCTCGACCTGGGAAATCACTTCGGCGGGTTTCATGTGGGTCAAGGCCTTCGCCAAAGCCTGGTAACCGTCATACAAAATATAATCTTCGATACTTTCGGGATTAACAACGCCAACGCGCTCCAACACAATCCGCTTTTGAACCGGCAATGCACCGCGGCGGCCGCGCATCCAGCCGATCTCAGGCACCAGTTCATGCATCATCGCAAGAAGGGAAGGAACGATGTTACCTTTGTATAAATGCTCCTCCACGATGGTATGCACATCTGCCACCGTGACGGGCGCATACACCGCCGAGTCAGGATAAACGATTACCAAGGGGGTATCGCCATGAACACCCGGATCGAGAATCGTGGTCACGGCAATCTGGTCGGACAGACCGAATTTTTCAATCTCATCCAGAAAAGCGCGAAACACATCCTGGGCGCCGCGCGCCAGACTGGTTTCATCCACCGAGACAAGAACCATCGAACGGATTACTTTCATCTATCACCTCGTATCACCAAACAGTGCTCCCAGCGGACCATGACATTACCAAGGTCAAAAAATGAACCGCGAAGAACGCGAAGATTTCTTATTTTCCTGGCGTATTTTGCATCCTTCGCGTCGAAAAAATGACTCAACATAGGTTCACCGTGGACTTTGGAAAGGCCATACCCAGCGAACCCGTTCATTCATAGCGCGCAAGGATTTCCGGCACGCGCTCCGGCGTCACATTGCCAAAGATGTCATCATCCACCAAAAAGACCGGCCCAACACTGCACACTCCCAGGCAACTGGTCGTGAGCAAAGACCATTTCTGATCCTGGCTGGTCTCACCCGGCTGCAGCCCAAGTTCCTTTTGAAGCGCCTCGATGACCTGCCGCCCACCTTCCACATGGCAGGGCGCGCTTTCACAGAACCGGATCACATGCCTTCCCAGGGGCTTGAGCGAGAACATCTGATAAAAGCTGGCCGCAGAATAAACATGGCTATCCGCAAGGAAGACGCCTTCCTGCGGGATCTGAATGCGGCGGCGAATCTCCGGCAGGGTTCCGGCAGGGATATATCCCAAGGTGCGGTTGATCTCACTCAAAATCGGGATCACAGAATCCGGCGTGGCCCCATGTTCCCTGACCACTTTATCCACCAGGCTGGCAAGATCCAAATCCTTATTTTCGTGATCCATAAGTTCTCCTTCGTTCCCCGACCACTTTATCCACCAAGCTGACAAGATCCAAATCCTTATTTTTGTGATCCATAAGTTCTCCTTCATTCTCCGCGCTTAGATGGTCGGGAACGGAGTCGTATCCACGACAAATTCCTCGACGACCTTTCCACCAAGAACATGCTCCTTTAAGATGCGGTTAACGATCTCAGGTGTGACCCGGCCATAGGTCACTTTGGGAGCATCCTTTACCGTGACCTCCAGAATCGGTTCATGGGGGCACAGGCCTATGCAACCGGTCTGGGAGAGGAGGACATCCATTAGATGACCGGCCTTGATCTGCTGTTCAATGGCCTTCCACACATCCAGCGCGCCGGCCGCGATACCACAAGCGCCCATGCCCACAACCAACTGGACTTTCCCAAGCCCGGCCTGGCGTTTCTTTTCCTCGACGATTTCATCGCGAAATTGATTCAGTTCATCAAGCGATCGAATAGTTTTCATAAGCGGTTTTCCAATCCATAAGTTCAGCAGTTGACAACAAGGCGCTCAAAAAACCAAGCGCGGGTTAATCAAACACGCTCCATTTGCAAAGAGGAGATTGCTTCGTCGGGGAGAACGCCCTTCTCGCAACGACATGTTGTGAATGAGGAGATTGCTTCGTCGGGGAAAACGCCCTCCTCGCAACGACATGCATTTGATCGAATAGTTTTCATAAGCATTTTTCAAGACTACAAAGAAGCCCATACAAACCCGTCTTGCTTTAATCCTTCATATACCTGATCCACGGCCTGCCTGACTTCATTGGAAACAGGGTATCCCCAGGCAACCACCTGAGGCTGGATACCCACCAAATCCACCTGTGGCACGAACTCACGCAGGGATTGAACCAGGTAGGAAAGCGGCAGGGTATGCGTGGTCATCAAGAACGGATCCTCGAGTTTCTCCGCGCCGATGAGCCGGACTTCGCCGGGAACCAAGTCCATATCGGCGGCATCGATGACCAGAACCTGTTCAGGGGCCAGCTCGCGGATCGAATAAAGAACGTTCTCAGGCATGGAACCGCCATCCAGTACATCCCAGGCTTCCAAAGGTGCACGGCGGAGGCGCTGGGCAAGCAGTGACCCGGCAGCATCATCGCCCATCATCGGATTGCCTACCGTTAAAACCAATTTCTTCTTCATGCGTATTTCCTAACCATCAAATAAAGCGCAGGCTCTGCAACCATGTTTTGCAGGCAGCCGAGCAAAACACCGGTGCAATGAGTCCCGGCGGCATCCATATTGGGGAGGGATTCCTTCAATACGGGGACAAGATCGCCCACATGACTGCGATTGATCTCGATCTCGCCCCAATTGAGCAAACCTTCGAGCTTATGGCGGGCCTTGCCGGCGGGCATTTGCGCGATCCAGTTGCGGTAATCTTCAAGCGGGATTTCCATCAGGCTTTGGAAGCAATCCAGCACACCGATATGATGACCAATTGCAAGTGAATAATAGATCACCTGTTGGGCATCCTCTGGAACGTCCTTATCCGTATTGACATACTTATGTGTCAATTGATAGAAAACAGCCCGCGCGGCCATGGCTCAGACAGCTCCTTGATAACCATCGTAAACCGTCACCAAACGAGCCACAATCTCCGAAAGGCGAGGGTCAGCCTGCTTATCCAGGTAAGCCTGGACATTTTCCTTGACCTGGTTTGGATTCTCTTCCAGCATCGTCAGAAAAGTATCGGCGATCTGCTTACCATAAAGATAACCGGCCATGCGGCGGGACTCGCGTTCGAGCTGCACGCGCAAGAGATACGGTACCTGCGGATGAGCGAGCGAAACATGCTCATCCTCGCCTTGCACATGGTGAGAGGTCTTCAACTTCTGCCCAAGGATACCGAGGCTGATCGCAAAGCCGTAGATGGTGGCCGCGGGAGTTGGAGGACAGCCGGGGATATACACATCAATGGGAATGAACTTATCCGCCCCGCCCCAGACGCAGTAGAGGTCATGGAAAATGCCGCCGGAACACCCGCAGGCGCCATAAGCCACACAAATCTTCGGTTCGGGTGCGGCGTGATAGGCTCTTAAGGCCGGAACGCGCATGGAGCGCGTCATCGAACCGGTATAAACCAATACATCGGCGTGACGCGGAGAAGAGACCACCTTGATACCGAAACGTTCCACATCAAAAAGCGGGGTCAGGGCTGCAAATATCTCGATCTCACATCCATTACAACCGCCGCAATCCACGCGGTACACATACACGGAGCGATGGATATCTTTAAGCAAGGCAGCTTTCAACTGCCCGGCGGCGGGATCCTCATGAATGGAATATTTGCTGTGTTCCGCCACAGTCAGGTTGCTGACACTATCGCGCAACATCTTTATTCTCCTGGTATAGGTTCACCATTTTGGACACATCATTCTTGCGTTTGCATTCAGGGCAGATATTCAAAAGAGCGCCGGCATTGGTTTTTACGACTTCGGGCAGATCGCTTTGCCGGAGCAAGGCGCCGGCATACTCGATTTCCTTGACGGGCGCAAAGTATTTTCCACAACGATGACAGGCGGCCAATTTGTAATCGGCCTGCTCGAACAAATCCTGCTTGTTCATGACCGACAGTTCAAAGTCGGGGCTGAGCGTGATGGCGCCGGTTGGGCAAACCTCTTCACAGCGCCCGCAGTAAATGCAGCGCCCCATGAAGAGCTTCCANNTGGGGCTTGCCGCGAAAACCCGGCATCTGCTCCAGCGGCTCGAACGGATAGGGTAATGTGGCTTCGCCAACCTTCAGAACTTCTCGTAGCAATTTCAGCATAAGGTCTGTCTCCTTTGTAAAGCCAGATTGAGGCTTACAAATTCACCAACTCTAATACTTCTTCAAAGGCGAGTCTTTGCGCTCGATGCAGTAGCGCTCCATTTCCTTATAAGGGATAATGGTGGCTTTCTTCTTGCGGACATCCACGACCGTGACGCGTTCCGTGCAGGAATAGCATGGGTCAATACTGGCGACAATGAGGGGCGCGTCGGAAATGGTATTGCCGCGCAGCATATAACGAAGTGGAGGCCAGTTGTTATAACTGGAGGCGCGACACTTCCAGCGATAAATTTTCTGATTATCACCCAACATGCTCCAGTGAATATCCTCGCCGCGCGGAGCTTCCACATATCCAAGGGCATACTTATAGGGCTTGTATTTAAAACCCTCGGTCAATATAGGCCCTGCGGGCATGGAGTCCAGACAGCGCTCGATCAAGGAAATCGACTCAAAGAACTCCTCGGCGCGGATCAGCGTCCGCGAGAGAACGTCACAGCCATCCTTTGAAACCACGTGCCAGGGTACCCGGTCGTAAGCCGCATATGGATGAATGACACGAATATCCCGGGCAAAGCCGGAGCCGCGCAAGGTCGGCCCGACCGGGCTGAAATCACGCGCCACCTGAGGCTCCAGGCGCCCGATATTCTGAGTGCGCTGTACGATGTTGGGCGTTTCGAGCAGTATGCTGACAAGATCGGCAACTTCGGATTTCAATTCGCCAAGAACCTGGGTTATCAGGGTTCTCTGTTCCTTCAGGATATCGCGGCGCACACCGCCGATCAAATTGACGCCATAGGTCTTGCGGGAACCGGTCAGCATTTCAGCCATTTTCATGGCCTTTTCGCGGACGCGGAAGAAATTCATGAAGCCGGTGTCAAAACCGACAAAGTGGCAGGCCAGGCCCAGATTCAGCAAGTGGCTGTGAAGACGTTCGACTTCGAGCAGGATGGTGCGGATGTACTGGGCACGGAGCGGTACATCAATTTCAAGGGCGCGCTCAATCGAAGAGCTATAGGCAACGTTATGAGCATAGCCGCAGATGCCGCAAATGCGATCTGCCAGGAAAGTCACCTGGTCATAATTCAAGCGGCTCTCCGCCAGTTTTTCCATGCCGCGGTGAACATAGAACAGCCGATAATCCGCGTCAATGATATGCTCACCATCCACATAAAGCCGGAAGTGACCCGGTTCATCGGAAGTCATGTGCAACGGGCCAAGAGGAACCTGAACAACGCCTTCCCCTTCGACATTGATGAACTCATAATTTTCGTCTTCGACGACCGGCTCAGGACGATAACGATAATCCATCGTATCTTTGCGAAGTGGATACAGGCCATCGGGCCAATCATCGGGCAGAACCAGGCGACGCTCATCCGGCATGCCAATGGGCTGGATGCCGAACATATCGCGGACTTCGCGCTCATACCAGATGGCAGCCGGAACCTTGGGCGTCACCGAAGGGAATTCAGGCTGATGAGGCGGGATCTGGGCGCGCACAAGCACGTAGGCGTTTTCCGGGGCTTGCGAGCCTTCATTCGTGCCCTCGACCGATAGAACATAATAGATGGCGAACTGACCATTCAATGGGCGTTCATCGTTGGCGGCCACCGTGGCAAGCCAGCCGCCCTGCTCATAATAGAGCATTGCCACCACATCCGGCAGGCTGTTGAGAGGAACGGTTACCGTCACCTGATCCGGAGCCTGCCACGATTCTTCCAGAATCGCAGCGCCAAAGCGGGCGCGCAAAGCCGCGACGTATTTTGTGCCAACTTTCGGTTTTTCTTCCATCAATAATGTCATATAAGCTCTCCTAACTGGAATACATCTATGGCAATAAATGCTCCAACGGCATCAAGAAATCCTTCAAGCTTGTGATCGCAATTTGCTGGCCGGGGTTGCCGGTCAACACCAAGCCGCTGGCGCCCTTCAACAGGCTCATTAGATCAGAAGGAATGAAAAGGCCAAGGCCTACGATCAACACGATCAGAATCGCACCGGGAAGTAAAGTAAGCCAATTTGTTTCACCACGCGCCACGTTATCCGGTTTCTCGCCGAAAAGCATGGAAGCGATGAAACGGAAAAACGTTGCAAAAACCACCATCAATAAGAGCAGGCATACAACCATCAGCCAAAGGTAGCCAGCCTGCAATCCGGCGGCAATGATGAGGAATTTGCTAACAAAGATATTGAAGGGCGGTGTACCTACGATCGCCAATGCGCCAACAATCATCATTATGCCTGTGAAGGGGATCACCTGCAACAACCCCTTAACCTGATCCAGATTGCGGGAGCGATATTTGATGAGAATGTTACCGGAGGCAAACCACATCAACACCTTGACCAGGCTTTGGTTGATGGTCTGCAACAATCCGGCGAAGATGCCCGCCGGCCCGCCCAACCCGAAAGCGACCAGGATCAAGCCTGTATTTTCGATGCTGGAATAGGCCAACAAACGCTTGATATCGCGCTGGGTGAACATGAAGAAGGCTGCGGCCGCCACCGATATCATCCCGAAAACAAGGAAGAGGATTTGCACAAAGGATGGGCCGAGCACAAGATTCGTTATGATTGAAAAGCGGAAAATGACCAGCAAAGCGCAATTCGATAACATTCCGGATAGCATGGCGCTCACGGGGCTGGGCGCTTCGCTATAGGCGTCCGGCAGCCAGGCGTGCATTGGGAAAAGACCGGCCTTGGTGCCAAACCCAACCAGCACAAAAACAAAAGCCATCTTGATGATGACCGGATCAAGCGCCGATGCGTTTTTCACAATCTCGGTCCACAAGGAGGCGTTGGAGGAAACCGGCATGACGTTGAAGGCGTTTGAATAAACCAGCACTGTTCCGTAAAGGCCGAACGCCACGCCCACCGTGCAGATGATCACATATTTCCAGGCGGCTTCGAGCGAGGGGCGAGTCCCATAAATCGCAATCAGGAAAACCGATCCAAGCGTAGTGGCTTCCACCGCAGCCCACATCATGATTATGTTATTGTCAGTGACCACCAATAACATGGTGAACAGGAAAAGGCTGAAGAGGCCGTAATAGTTGCACAGCTTCCGGTTATCGAAGTCGCCGGTTTGCAGATCATGCTGGGTATATCCGATGGAATAGAGACCCACCAAAAAGCCAAGCACACCAATAATGAGCAGGAAGACCGCACCGAGGGCGTCAACGTGCAGCCAGTTTTCAAGACCAAAAATCTCTCCGGCATTCAGTACGGACCGAACGATCAGGAGTGATATAACCAAAACCAGCGTTACGCTGACCAGATGGAGCAGGAACACCACAAAACGCGTCATCCCGCCCAACCAACGCGAGGCAAAGATGAGCAGGGAAAGTATCAACGGAATGAGCAAAAGCCCAAGCAGATAAGTTATCCCGGTCATTTGATCATCCTTTCAGTGTTCTCAGATCCGAGGTGTCCAGAGTATGCAGGCTCTTATAGATCTGATTTCCAAGCACAACCATAATGATCACGCCAAACAAAGCATCCGTGGCGATGCCAATTTCCACCAACTCCGGCGCATGAAAGGCCAAAAGCGCAAGGGTCAGATGCGAGCCGTTCTCCATCAAGCAGAAACCAAGCACTTGTTTAAAGAGATTTCGCTGAGTAAGGATACATAATTCGCCGAAGAAAAAGTGCGCCATCGAGACCGCCAGTGCAGGCTTGAAAGGCCCGGCGGCCGGCAATTGAATTTGATTGACCACGAGAAAGGAAATCCCAATTGCAATGGCGGCCAGGACAAAGGATAGAGTCAAGCTAATTGTGTTGCGCGGCTTGTCCGTATCGCTTACACGCGAGAGCGCGGTATAAAGGATCCATGGCACAAGCAGGACCTTCATAACGAAGGCACTGGCCGCCCAAAGATATAGTTCCTGCGCCCCGGTTGCATAGGCCAATGCCACAAAAATACCGACCAGCACAAGGGATTGCAGGCCATATAATATCGCTGACCAACGCGGCTGTTTAACCTCGATCACCAACAAGGAAGTCAAAATCAGCAAACCAGCCAGACTGTTGACCAAAGTTACACTGGACATTTCTTTCTCCTATACTTTAGCCCAGCCAGAGGGAGGCGAAATAGCCTGAGACGAGCGCCAGGAGGGCCAGCACGATTAACACAAATTGAATTTGCGGCGCGAGGGGGGTAGCGGCGGCGACTTCAGCAGAAGGTTCGCCGGGAACTGCAGAGCCAAAAACCCAGAAGAACCAGGCAAAACTTCCGACCGTTTCAATCACGGCCAACACCATAAGAACCAGAATGAGCGGCTGGGTCTTGGCAACTTCGAAGCCACCGGTGAGGATACTAAACTTGCTGAAGAAGCCATTGAAGGGCGGCACGCCGGTCACGGCCAGAGTGGCAACCAGGAAGCAGATGCCCACCAGCGGCATTTTCGTCATGATCCCCTTCAGGGACGGCAACATCTTTGTACCGGCCGAGTAACTGAGAGCGCCCGCCACCAGGAAGAATAAACTCTTGGCAAAGGCATTGTTGAAGATGTGCGCCACCGCGCCGTTGAAGGCCATGCTCGAGCCGAAGATGGATACGGACAGAGCCAGGAAAACATACGATAATTGTGTGATGGTTGAATAAGCGAGCAGTCTCTTCAAATCCTTTTGGGGGAAATACATGAAAAAACCATACAACATGGTGATCATGGCCATTATGACTCCGACCGTTCCCACCACCGTTGGTACGCTCCCTGCCGAGACCAAACAACGCGCAAAGATATAAACGCCCGCATTAACCATGGAGGCGGCATGTAAATATGCACTGATCGGCGTGGGAGCCACCATGGCATCCGGCAGCCAGAAGTGAAAAGGCAACTGAGCAGATTTACCCCAGGCGGCAATCAGAATGCAAATGAAGAGGATAATCTTGGCGCTGGCGGTGAGACCTGCAAGCGCGGAAAGGTTGAACGTTCCGGTCAGGCCAAAAAAGATCACTGTCGCGATATATAAACCCAGCGAGGCCACTTGAGTCGTAATGATGGCCTTCATGGCAGACTTGCGCGCCTTTTCATCATCATAGTAGCCAATCAGCCCCCAGGAACAAACGCCGGTCAATTCAAAGAAAACCAGCAAGCCAATCATGGTGGAGGAAAAGACCAAGCCGGCCATCGCGCCAATGAAGACCAGCAGGAAGAAATAATAACGTTTCTTGACGTCATGTTCCGGATGCTCGCGGTTTCCCGCGCTCAAGTAACCGGCAGAATACACAACGATCAGGAAGCCAACCAGGGAGAAAGCGAGACCCACCAAGGTACTAATTTTGTCGATCGTGACACCGAAGACCCCGAAGCCAGCCACCGAAAATAAATCCACAGTATAGGCCACTTTTCCGGCCATTGCCCATTCGAT
>PMLN01000384.1:4711-5262 GCA_003158885.1 Anaerolineae bacterium | reverse complement strand
ACATACGCGTGTGTGGTGATTTCGCCCAGCAGCATCACGAACCCCGTTTTAGTGGCCGTCTCGCAGGCCACGCGTGAATTTGGATCCTGTTCGAGACAGGCATCCAGGACCGCATCCGATATTTGATCGCAGATCTTATCGGGATGGCCTTCCGTCACCGACTCCGATGTAAACATCAGTTTTGGCGAGGTCATAAAAGTTGTGCTCATTGTTTTTTCTATTATTCCTTTCGAAAAGAAATTGCCCTTCCGGTCTCGAAAGGGCAATTTGCGCACAAGGCACGGCTGCCCTCTCATCTCCCAGAACATCCTGCCGGAATTGGCACCGTGTATTTAGTTGCCTGGTCTCGTAGTTTCTTTGTCTTGTAGCCGCTTGATTTGGCTATTTGACCGCTTGACGCGCAAGCTATGTGACCATGTGACTAACACCGGTTGTCGAGGCATCATAGGGCCGGTCCCTCCGCCTCTCTGGATAAGAGTGCCGATTGGGCTTTTATTGTGGCGGCATAATACCACAGGAAGGAGCTTGCGTCAATTAAAAATCAACCGCCG
>PMLN01000384.1:0-4694 GCA_003158885.1 Anaerolineae bacterium | reverse complement strand
CCGAGCATGGAAGCTCGATTGGCCAGGCGTATGGTCAGCGGATCGTCCTGGAATGTGCCGCCGCGAATCGCACGGAAGAAAAAGCCCGTGCGCCCAATCGGCCCAGTCGGATTCAATACCACACTCTTGGAATAGTAAGTTCCATCAAAGAAGTCGTTAAGCCATTGAGATACGTTGCCCACCATATCCAGCACTCCAAACGGACTTGCACCCGCAGGGTAACTGCCGACTTTGGTGGTGTCGCCTACCATGTAATTGTAGTTTGCGCGCGTGGAATCGGGCGCTTGATCGCCCCATGGATAGGTCCGCAGATCGGTGCCGCGTGCCGCATATTCCCATTCGGCCTCTGTGGGCAAATGGCGTCCTGCCCATTTGCAATAGGTGGTTGCATCTGTCCATGGAACATTGACCACAGGAAAATCGTTATATTGGGAATTGTTGAAATAGGATGAAACCGTTTTTGAGCTGAAACTGAGGGGNNTCAAATTTATCAATCCAAAATGCAGGCATGGTGACTTTATGAGCAGGCTTTTCATCGGTTTCTGCGCTGGGGTCGAGGCCTCCCATCTCGAAAGTTCCAGCTGGAACGTATACCTCGGTCATGCCGTCATTCGAATTGTGCGTAGCGCCTGCGGATTGATTTCCTGAAGGAGCTGCAGTTGGGTTAAGAGGGATGGGCGTGTTGGTCGGAAAGGCAGTGGCAACAGCCAGGGGGGTAGGTTGTGCTTGTCCGCCACCCAATTGACAGGCGGTGCTGATCAATACCAGCACGGCGAGTATTGGAAACAATTTTTTCATCGTAAGCCTCCTTTGCTTCGATTGCTATTTATGAGTATACAGGAATAGTACTAAATTCCTATCCCCCAAAAGTCATATTTTGGTGAAAAAATGAGATTTTGTGTTACCAACGGAATATCATTGGCATATAATGCAAACTGGAAAGGAAAGGCAAGTTATGCTACCTTCTTCTTCGGATGCAGTAAGTGCTCTGCGTGTATTCATAATTTGCGACCAGGATGCGACTGCCCCAATTTGGGGATATATTATTCGCGAAAAAGGTCTGGTTGCCATTCTGGAAACATCTGTTCAAAGGGCCATGGAACGTTCCATGGAGGAAATCCCGGATTTGATTGTGATTGATGTCAACGCATCCCATGCCGAGCGGATGGAATTATGCAGAAAATTCCGGGCTTTAAGCGCCAGTCCAATCCTGATTTTTTTGCCGACAAACAACGAGGCCGAGATTCTGGAAGCCTATCATAGCGGCGTGGATGAATGTGTCATTAAACCGATCAGCCCGGCCATCTTTTTGGCGAAAATTATGGCTTGGGCGCGCCGGAGTTGGATGGTGCCCATGAGTCCGGTGCAGGCCGGGAAATTAAAATTAGACCCCGCTCGAAGATCCGCGATCGAGCCGAAGGGGAACGAGATTAAATTAACCAATCTGGAATTCCGTCTCCTGCATTTGTTGATGAGCCGCCCCGGTTATGTTTTCAAGAATGAGGAGATCATGCAATCGGTTTGGGGCGCGGCCGGAGACCTGGCAGTGTTGAAAAATGTGGTTTATCGCTTGAGAAAGAAATTGGAGCCGGAGTCTGGTAGATCCTCTTATCTCATACAAACCTGGCCGGGCGGTTATAGCTTCCAGGAAACATAGATGCCTTTAGTGAAAAAAGACCTCAAACACGAAGGACACAACGTAAATACGTGTGCCTGCGGCGCAGTGCAGGCAAAGGGAAAACGAAAGGGGTTTACTTCGTGTTCCTTCGTGTACTTTGTGTTTAATTGTTTTTCAGTGCAGTCATAGATGCCTTACGGACTGCAAGGCGGGTTTGTGAGTTGAAAGGTTGGTTGAATATAAGTATTGATGGCTTTCTCTGCATCGCAATAGTTGGGGTGAACTTTAAGCGCCTTGTTCCAATCGGCGAGAGCGCCGGTAGTATCTCCCTTGCTTAGCAGTCCGTATCCATGCCAGAGCAGGGCTTCTTCGGAATAAGATCCGCTGATGGACTTGTAAGTGTTTTCGGTGATCTGCAACAAATAATCTATCCGGCCGGCATTGTAATAGGCGAAGAAGGGCCAGAATTGATAGCGTGTCATGCGCGAAGGCAGGAGGCCAATGGTAAAGGCTTTATCGAATGCCTGGGCCGCCTCGTTATAGCGCTCAAAATAAACCAGGCTGCTGCCGAGGTTGAACCATGCAAAAGCATCGTTGGGGTTTGCTGTAATTGCGGCTTGGGAAATGCTTAGAGCATTTTGTCTGTTTTGGTCCGGATCCCAATTTGCTCCCAGGATGGATTTGACTTCGGTTTCATCCTGCGGAAGGTAAATAACCATATATAAATAGTTAAAAGGCTTCCAATCCACCATTAATTTATCATACGGAATTTTTTGATCGGGTCCCCGCAAAGGGTCTTGAGCGGTGAAGGCTTTGGCATTGTCATCATAACCGGTGATGAGCAAATAATGCGCATCCCATAAATCATCGTTGGGACCATTCGCATCCTCAAGAGGAAGAGTGGAGGCTTCTTCGATAATGACCGGATAATTGGCGGCTAAAAGCCGTTTGAGCAGATCGGTGTCGCCAGCTACGCGGAATTCGGCGCGCAGCCAGCCGGCTTGATTTAGAACGAAATAACGAAGTTCATCCGGGTTGACATTGCGATCCTGAGGCACTGGCTTGATGATTTTTGCAATATCATTTTGATCGCCCTGCCAGCCGTACATTCGAAGAGTCATGGTAAGTGTGGCGGGCCCGCAATTGTTTATTCCCTGCCGTTCGTATTTTGGATCTGGCAGGGAAACTTGTGCTGGAAGAGGTTGAGGCGTCGTGCTGGGCACACTTGTTGCGAGCGCACTTGTTGCGAGCGCATTTGTTGCGAGTGTACTTGCCGCGAGCGCGTTTGCCGCGAGCGCGTTTGCCGCGAATGCAGTGGGTGTTGGAGGAAGAGGAGTGAAAGTTGCAAACGGCGTGGACGGCACAGGCGTCGGCATTTTGCCAACGGGGTCGATTGAGTTGTGAACATAAGTGCTCCAAACGATCAATCGCCAATCGAGGCGGTTCTTGATTGCCGGAATTTGGTAGATTGCCGCCGCAAGCCCGATCAAAATCAATAAACCTGCAACAGCAAATATTATTTTTTTCCTGAACATGGGAAACAGTTTACCAGATTTGAATAAGCGGTTTCTTAAATAAAAAACGCCGTTGGACCCGGCCTTTGCGTTAATGACGGAACAATATTTGAAAAGCCACCGCGCCGCAGGCGAAAACGGCGCAGCATAAAACAAAACAACCGATGCCGATGGTCCACATCACGCCTTCGATGGCTTCCCCGATTTCCCAGCCCACCATGCGGGCGCCGCGGCGGATGACATCTTGCAGAAAATACATTGGGTTATTCATAAGGTTTTCGTGATTATAGGGAATTCCCGCTCTTTATCAAGGAACTCTTACATCCCATTCGTCTCCTGCCCCCGTAGGCGCTCGAACAACTCGTTCATCGGCCTTAAATCCGATACCGCTACAGCCAGGTTTTTTGTGCGCGTTTGGCGATATTGAAACACGAGACTTCCCTCTGGGATCAGACTGGCGCGGCGGCGGAATTCCTGGCGCGTGATCCAGCCGGCCAGATAAATATCCATGCCGTATATCCAAATGTTGCTCCAGGCAATCGGTTCGATGAGATAGGTTTCCCTGCGAGTTGGGGAATGGATTCCAAGCCGCGCCTTGGGCTTTGAATCCACATGGATATAAGCCAGTGAATAAAAATTCTCGTTTGCGCTCACCCGCGTGTGCGGCGGGAGTTCGAGCTTGCAGGTTGTAAAATCCCGGTCCGAATTCTGCCCGCCGATTTCGAGTCTCAGGATTTCGTCTGATTCGGATTTCAATGCCAGCGGCCCCAGCGGTATCCAGGTGTGCGGCTGCACCCATGTTTTGGGCATGGTGTGAATAAGATAGGTGGGTTGGTTCGCCTCCAAAGCTTTTTGATAATCGTTCGGAGAGGCAGCGATAAGGCCGGTGAGAAATGCAAATAGATAAAGGTCGCTGTCAGACTGTCCGTCCGCCGAATATTGATCAACGGGAACAAGAGCCGGCGCTTTGAGCAATAAGCCCGGCTCCGCATGGAGCGCCGTAATTTGTTCCCGGTGCGAGATGAGAAATGATTTGATGTCACAACGGTGCCCGCCGAGCGCAACATCATAACGATCCGGGTCTGTGAACGGCGTCGCACCCTTGATGTCGAATGGGATGTTCTTTTGCGTCAGGGTGCGTCGAAATGCGAGCTCCACGGCCACACCTGCGACGATCCGGCGCAGGCGGTCGAATGGCGAACCGCCCGTGCGGTTATAGGTATGCGGCAGGGAGCGGCCCGCATAAGTGATGCCGCCCTCGGTCAGATCGGGCGTATAGGGGATGCGGAGCAAATCAGAGGAGGTGACCATGGGAAGCGATGTTTTATGCCAATGATTCTTTCGATAGGGGCTGTGAGGTTGGGATCAGCGTTCGGCTCTGTTTCCAAACCAGGAAAATAACGGTTAAGGTGTTCAGGACGGCGGCAATTTCTGTTGCCACGACCGGCACATTGAAAAGAAATACCATATATGCCAGCGTGGAGATGACCTGATACAGAATGGGCACGAACCATAGCTCCGGCATATAAAACGCCGCCAGCAGTGAAAAAACATCCGCGGGA
>PMLN01000295.1 GCA_003158885.1 Anaerolineae bacterium | reverse complement strand
GCGTGTTCTTTTCAGTGGTTGCGATCGCCAGCGTGGTCATTCAACAATCTGTACAGACGTCACAGCTGAATGGGAATCGCCAGATGGCATACGAACAGGTGCTTGCGGATATTCGGACATTGCAAAAGAAAGGGTCCCTTTCGCAAAAAGCATTGATCGTATCTGCCGCTTATGGCATTCCATGGGAATGGTCGAATCCCTTGTTCCTGTATTATCCTGATCTGCAGTATCTTCCCACCAATTGGGAAACATTTTCCCCGGCTTACAATGATGTTCTGCGTGAGTTTAAAATACAATCTTTGCCGGTGAGTTTATTTACGAATAGAAATGTCTATCTCATGGTGGATACTTTGACCATGAGGGGTATCGTTCAGTTCATCAAGGAACACGAGGGCGTTAATGTGGATGCCAAAGCCATCTATACCATACCGGGTCAATATACCAGGGGAACGGTATATCAAGGCGTGAAGTTGTTTAAATTAGAGCCGGCACCCTGAATTATTTTCCTCGTTTTCTCTATTATAATTGTGGTTGGAGGCTTTTTCATGGAAATTACCTGGTATGGGCATTCCTGCTTTCGTTTCACGGAGCGCAATATGGCGACGGTGGTGACGGATCCTTACGATCATCAATCCATTGGATATTTTCCGCTCAAGCTCAAGGCGGATATTGTCACCATCAGTCATGACGCACCCGGGCATAATAACTTGGATGCGGTTAAAGGCGCATCGCATGTCATCGGCGGCCCTGGCGAGTTCGAGATTGGCGGGGTATTTATCACGGGCGTTCAAACGGACGGAAGTGGTGCGGGTAAAAAGGCCAAAGAGCAGATCCTCAACACGTTATATGTGTTCGATTACGATGGCTTGACGGTTGCGCATCTCGGCGACCTGCAGCAGGTGCCTTCTCAAACGGAGATCGAAGCTTTGGGAACGGTGAACGTGGCTCTTATACCGGTGGGAGGCGGCGGAAGCCTCAATGCCTCGAAAGCGGCAGAGGTCATCAGCTTGCTCGAACCGAACATTGTGATCCCGATGCATTACGCCACCCCCGATGTTAAGGTGTCGCTTGATTCGCTTAATAAGTTTATCAAGGAAATGGGGCTTGGTAAACCGGAAACACAACCATCCATAAAAGTGACGCGCTCCGCGCTGCCTGAAGAAACGCACGTTTTCGTGCTGGACTATCAACGTGAGTGAAACTGTGCCTGTCAAGGTCATCATGACCTGGGATATCGCCGCCGATCATGAGCAGGAATATTTTGAATTTGTGATCGGCGAATGGGTGCCGGGTGTACAGCGACTCGGCCTCCAGCCGACCGATGCCTGGGCGACTGTATACGGCGCGTATCCGCAAATTCAAGTGAATATGCTCGCAGATAACGAATCTGCTGCGCGTCGAATATTAGGCTCGAACGATTGGACTGCATTGGAAAACCGCCTCCTTGCTTTTGTTCGCAATTTTTCCTGTAAGGTTGTACCCGCGCACAACGGCTTTCAATTCTAGGCATGAAAATCAATACTTCGAACTGGCGCTGGTTTTTCTTATTTGCGGCTCTCGAAGCGGGAGCCGCTCTCCTTGTGTTATTCCTTGTGCCGCATCAGGGCGGCAGTTTCTCTTTAACGCGGCTTGCCATGTTTGGCATCCTACTTGGATTTTTCATTTTGTGGATTTATTTTTTTGTGCGCCGTCCGGCGCGCTGGGAATTCGTGGTCCGTCCATCATTCGCCTCATTGTCGGCGCTTCTCGCCGTGGCATTGGGCTGGTCTTTATTCCTCCTCCGTTATCTTGATCCGGATCGGTACCTGTCTTATTATCAGCGTCTGGCCCCCATCCTGTTTTACTTGCTGGTGCTTGCTTTACAGTTTTCTGTTTTTGCCCTCATTTCACTTTATGGACTTCATCGCGGCAATTACCCTCAATTAACATCCGTTTATAAGTCCTCCCTGATCGCATTTGGCATTGCGCTTTGTGTTTTGTGTTTTGTGGCTGTCACCCATCTTGGATTTACAAAAGATCCGGCCTATTGGGGTGAACCCGGTGTACCGCTGCTTGGATGGCAGGTAGCCCTTGCAATTCTCGTGGGGGGAACGGTATTGATTCTGGGACTGCGGTTTGCTTTTAACCGCCTTGGGTGGTCGCTGTCCCATACCGATGTGATTTTTGCGATCCTTATTTGGGTAGTGGCGGTCTTCATTTGGCTTTCCGTTCCAATGAGCGTTATGCAGAACAGCTTTTATGCGCCGATGGTGCCGCCGTCCAACCAGCCCTTTCCCAACTCCGACGCCGCTTATTACGATTATCATGCGCAGTCGGTTTTACTGGGCCTGGGTTACCTGGGCGATATTCCCACGCGCCCGCTCTATGTTTTATTTTTAACAATCCTGCATATTTTGTTCGGACAGAATTATGCATGGATATTGGCCGGTCAAACCTGTGTGATTGCATTCTTTCCTGTGACGCTTTATTTTCTCGGGAAGAAGGTTCATAGCCGCGCCGCGGGGGTGATGATTGCGCTCTTTGCCATCTTCCGCGAGTTGACTACTTTATGGGTTTCTTCTGCGACGCGCGTTTCGGACACCCGCACTTTGTTGACAGATTTGCCCACGCTGCTGATGATAACCCTCGCCTGTCTGTTCGTCATGCGCTGGTTTGAGAATAAAAGCCTCCAACGCGCCTTGGTCGCAGGCGGCATATTCGGTCTGATGCTGCTCCTGCGCACGCAGTCCATGATTATTTTGCCGGTTGTGCTTTTGCTGGCCATGTTTGTGTTCTGGCCGCAATGGGGCGCCGCCGGGCGAATGGTGGCTGTGTTCCTTATCGGCATTGCGGTGACTGTGGCCCCTTGGTTGATCCATAATGATTTGGCGATTGGCAAATTCACGTTTGATGATCCCAAACAGTTGGCGGTGATTTCGAGCCAATATTCGTTAAGCGGAAATTTGGATATATCCCAATTTAATATCCAATCTCAAAGCCTTGCGGGAAACTTGATCGCATTTACATTACAGCATCCTGAGGTTGTATCGCAATTCATTGCCAATCATTTCCTGGCCACTGAAATTGGAGGCGTTCTGGCGTTGCCTTTGATTGAACCTTTTAAGAGCCTCGCTGCGCCGATCGATATTTACTGGTATGGTTGGGATGGCCATTTGGCGTGGTATAACCTTTTGCTTGTGATCTTGTATCTGGTGGTTGTTGCTGTCGGCTTGGGCTCGGCTTGGGCGCGTCTGCGCTGGATTGGGTTGATGCCGCTGGTATTCAGTTTGGGCTATGCCCTGGCGAACGGGGTGGCTCGTTTCTCCGGCTGGCGATACGATCTTCCGGCTGATTGGATTTCCTATTTCTATTTTGGGATTGGTGTTGCAGAAATCTTTTCATGGGTCGCGCTTTTCTTCGGCGCATCCGCACAGCGGTTATTTACGCAAATTGATTTGGAACGACCCGCTGCGAAATTCAACCTGAAATTTGCCGTGCCGATCCTGGCATGTTTTGCGCTGGTCGGATCATTGCCCTGGATCGCGGAACATGCGGTGGCGCCCCGCAACCTATCGCTTCCCGCGGCCGCGCTCATTGAACAGGCGTCTAATGTACCCGCTGCCAAAACTGCAGGTTTAATGCAGGCTCAATTGAAGGATTTCCTCGCGCAAAATACAAACCCGAATATGGAAGTCGTACAAGGCCGCGTTTTATATCCTCGTTTCTTTTGGCGTGGCCAGGGGATTGCACAAGCGCATCCTTCCCCGGCTTACGTGGCGCGCGATTATTCTCGTCTTGGCTTTCTCTTGATGACCGATCAGATCACCCCGTTTGTTTTTCCGGGCAAGGTCGTTCCAACCGATTTCCCCGATACAGGCGATGCAATTATCTTTGGGTGCAGGCATTCTGATTATGTGGAAGCCAGGGTGATCGTCTTTGCAGCACAGAATTTAATTTTTCAGGTGGATTCACCCTTTAGTCAATGCGTGAACGACGGCGGATGAGTACATTCACGCGCCGGCTATTGGCTTGGTACCGCCGCAATGCACGGACTCTTCCCTGGCGCGGCCATCCTGACCCCTATGCGGTGTGGGTTTCGGAAATCATGCTTCAGCAGACCCGGGTTGAGACGGTCATTCCCTATTTCCGGCGTTGGATGGAACGCTTTCCAACCATCCGGGATTTGGCCGGCTCCTCCGAACAAAGTGTTTTGGCGTTTTGGGAGGGTCTTGGTTATTATTCCCGTGCCCGCAATTTGCACAAAGCTGCAAAAATTCTGGTCGAACAATATAACGGCAGGTTGCCGCCTGATTTGGATGCGCTTCGTCGCTT
>PMLN01000360.1 GCA_003158885.1 Anaerolineae bacterium | reverse complement strand
CGCATGAAATGGGCGCTCGACCCGTCCAGCCCGAATGAAATCTATATCGGCGATAAGAAAATGGTGAGGGATTGGTTATGAAGAAGTTTCAAGTTCCAAGTATCAAGTGTCAGGTTGAATGGAACATAGATGAAACTTTGGAGAATGAAGAATGAATAATCTTTTGAATATCAAAACTCCCGCCGAGGCGGTTGCCCAAGTTCGTAAGGCGGATTACAACTTGTCGAATCACGGCATTGGCAATTTGCGGCTGGCCTATTGGAATCTTCCCACGGAAGCCTTGTACGAGGAAGCCGTCTTCCGCGGCGAAGGCGTCACGTCGGCGGGCGGACCCTTTGTGGTCAATACCGGCAAGCACACCGCGCGCGCGGCCACCGATAAGTTCGTGGTGCGCGAAGTCTCCAGTGAAGGTCATGTGTGGTGGGGACAATATAACCGTCCGTTTGCGCCGGACAAATTCGAAGTCCTGTATGACCGCATGTTGGGTTTCCTACAGGGACGGGATTTGTTCGTCCAGGATCTTTATGCGGGTGCGGATGAAAATTACCGCCTGCCGATCCGCATGGTCACGGAACTGGCCTGGCACAGCATGTTTGCCCGCAACATGTTTATCGCGCCGCAGTCGCTGGAGGAATATAAACGCTTCGTCCCTGAATTTACGGTCATCGCTTTGCCTTCCTTCAAGGGCATGCCTGCCCTGGATAATACGACCACCGAGACTTTTATTTGCCTATCCTTTGAAAAGAAATTGGCGATCATCGGCAACACCGCTTATGCGGGTGAGACCAAGAAATCCGTCTTCACCATTTTGAATTATCTGCTTCCGCTGGAAGGTGTGCTTTCCATGCACTGTTCCGCCAATGTCAGCCCGCAGGACCCGGATGATGTGGCCTTGTTCTTTGGGCTGAGCGGCACCGGCAAAACCACACTTTCGGCTGACCCGACCCGCCGCCTGATCGGGGACGATGAGCATGGCTGGAGCGACGCGGGCGTCTTCAACTTTGAGGGCGGCTGCTACGCCAAAGTCATCGGCTTGTCTTCCACTGCCGAGCCGGAGATTTACGCCACGACTAAGAGGTTCGGCACGATCCTTGAAAATGTTCCTTTTGACCCGGTCACGCGTTATATTGATCTCGATGATGATACCTTGACCGAGAACACGCGTGCCTCCTATCCGCTCGAATTCATTGATAACGCCGTCCCCGAAAAGAAGGCCGGACATCCGAAGAACGTCATCTTCCTGACCTGTGATGCCTCAGGTGTCATGCCGCCCATCGCACGCCTGACGCCGGATCAAGCGCTGTATCAGTTCATTTCGGGCTACACCTCCAAGATCGCGGGTACGGAAGTCGGACTGCGCGACGAACCCGAGATCACCTTCTCGGCCTGTTTCGGCGCGCCGTTCATGGTGCATCACCCGTATTTTTATGCGGATATTCTCAAGCGCAAGATCGAGAGATATAACGTCAAGTGCTGGCTGGTCAATACCGGCTGGGTGGGCGGGCCGTATGGCATTGGCAAGCGCATCAGCATCAAATACACGCGTGCCTTGCTTTCCGCGGCGCTGAACGGCAAACTGGATAACGTCAAATATCAGAAAGACCCAGTCTTTGGCTTTGAAGTCCCGACTCAATGTCCCGATGTGCCCGAGGATGTGCTCGACCCGGCGCGTTCCTGGGCCGACAAGAAGGAATACGATAAGCGTTACCGCGATCTCGCGGCACGCTTTATCGAGAACTTCAAGAAGTTTGAAGACCACACGCCGCGTGAAGTGTCCGACGCCGGTCCGAAGATTTGAACCAATAAGCTTTACTGTATTGATTTTTGCTCAGACGAGCAAAGTAAAACCGTTAGCATGAGAATCGGGTGGGGCAGGCTTAGAAGGCTTGCCCTGCCTGATTCTTTATATTATTTTATGGGGTGGTGATAATATCATTATGTTATGGACAAAAAGCCATTCGCCTTTCAGTTGATCTGACAAGTGATAAAATAGCATTAGTGGATTCGCTTTTCGCCAAAGCAACCAGGGCAAACAACGGCTTTATGCTCGGAGATCAAAAAGATTCAAAGGATTTCAATAGATGAACAATAAGCTTGCTTCATTCACAGGAAAAAAATATTTGAATATGGAAACCTTTCGCAAAAACGGACAGGGTGTAAAAACTCCAGTATGGTTTGCACAGGATGGAGAAACGCTGCATGTTTGGACCCAAGCCGGATCTGGCAAGGTGAAGCGCATCATCCGTAACAGTTCGGTACGCATCGCGCCCTCAACGGTTTCCGGCGAACCTCTTGGGGATTGGATTCCCGCCCAGGTTCAAACGGACGATTCGCCCCTGGCCGTCAAAACCCTCGCCAAACTCATGACCAAAAAATATGGGCTCGCATTCCGTATCTTTGGTTTTCTCAATCGCAAAAATAAAACGATGGACTTGAAAATCAATTTCATATAAATGTCAAAGAATGCCATTCGGGATGTCTCGATCATTGACCCTCGGCCTGCCGCGTCCATCCAATCTTCCGGCTGGTTTGGGCAAGAAGGGGCTTGATGATTTTGAGCGAAAAGAGGAAAAACGCCAGCTTAATCGCTGGACGTTTTGTTTGTTTCTTCTTCTGAGTCAATAATTTCTTCGATAGACCAAACATGACCGGAGATACCATCTGCCATTGCAGGTATGATTAGCTCCATCCGCGCCAATCTGTAGAATCCGCGTCATCAGTGTGCTATTTTCCCATTCCCTGTTTCCCACCCTCCATTAACCATAACCCATGACCCAATTACTATTCACCATTATGGTGGGTCGGCCTGATTTGGACTATAATCGCCGCCTATATATTGTTTAGCGTTCCGCTCTTTATTGGCCATAGGAGGCTTCTCATGCAAGGACAAATGATGGATTATCCGCTTACGCTGACTCCGCTCCTGGAGCGTGCGCGGCGGCTCTTTCCGAAGAAGGAGATCATCACCAAGGCCGGTCCCAACCTGGAGCGCATGACCTAAGGGCAGATTACCGAGCGTGTGGCGCGTCTGGCCAACGTCCTGGAAAAACTGGGCGTGCGCCGCGGCGATCGCGTCGCAACCTTTGCCTGGAACAATGAACGTCACCTTGAATTGTATTTCGCCATACCCTGCATGGGGGCCGTGCTTCACACTTTGAACCTCCGTTTGCCTGCCGATCAATTGACATACATCGTGGCTCATGCCGACGATCATGTCCTCTTTGTGGATCCCACCCTTCTGCCCGCCATCGAGAAGCTCGCGCCTCAGTTCAAGAGCGTCAAGCATTATGTGGTCATGAGCGATAAGGTTCCGGAAGGCACCACGCTCAAGCCCGTTTATGCGTATGAAGAACTGCTTGCGAACGCCAGTCCAGACTATCCCTGGCCGCATTTGGACGAGAATGAAGCCGCGGCCATGTGCTATACCTCCGGTACAACGGGACACCCCAAAGGGGTTGTATATTCCCATCGTTCGATTTATCTGCACAGCCTCGGCCTGGGCCTGATCGATTCATTGGGCATTGCCGAGCACGATGTGTTTTTGCCGGTCGTCCCCATGTTCCATGTGCTGGCCTGGGGCACCCCTTTCGCGACCGTCATGCTTGGCACGACCATTGTTTTTCCCGGTCCGCACTTACAGCCGCGTGATCTGGCCGAGTTGATCCAGGCCGAGAAAGTGACCATGACCGCCGGCGTTCCCACCCTGTGGCTTGGCTTGTTGGCTTTGCTCGATAAGGAGCGCTATGACCTCAGCAGTCTGCGCGGCCTGATCGTCGGAGGCGCGGCCGCTCCGCAATCCATGATCGAAGGCTTTGAAAAGAAGCATGGACTTAAGGTCATCCATGCCTGGGGCATGACCGAGACCTCTCCGCTGGGGACGGTCAGCCGTTTGAAAAGTTATCAGGAGCTGTGGTCCGATGAGCGGCGCTTCGCGTTGCGTGCCAAACAGGGAATCTCGGTGCCGGGCATCGAGATTCGCGCCGTGGATGAATCCGGCCGGGAAATCCCGTGGGATGGAAAGGCCTTTGGCGAATTACAGGTGCGCGGCCCGTGGGTCATCAGCAGCTATTATCATGATGATCGCAGCGCCGAATCGTTCATGGATGGCTGGTTCCGCACCGGCGATGTGGTCACGATTGACGATGAAGGCTTTGTTCAGATCGTGGATCGCACCAAGGATTTGGTCAAGAGCGGCGGTGAGTGGATCTCCAGCCAGGAATTGGAAAATGTGATCATGGCTCACCCCAAGGTGCTCGAGGCTGCCGTGATCGCCGTTCCGCATCCCAAATGGCAGGAGCGTCCCCTGGCTTGTGTGGTCCCCAAGCCGGATTTCAAGGATAATTTGACCAAGGCCGAGATTTACGATCACCTGCGGACGCGCTTCGATAAAATGTACCTGCCCGATGATATCGTCTTTGTTGAAGCGTTGCCTAAAACCAGCGTCGGTAAATTCGATAAAAAGGTTTTGCGGGCGCAGTACAAGGATTACCAGTTGCCGGAAGCATAAGACACATCACGACTCCCTCCCCAAATTCAGCGCCGTAGCGGAGCGAAGGTTCTGCATTTGGGGAAGGTCGCGTAGCACTTCCGCAAGCAGATGTTCTTCCTGCCCGGAAGCAGGCTAGGGTGTCTATATGGTTTTCTCAAGATCAGAGAACGAACCGCGAAGCCCGCAACCCTCAAAGTACGAAGGGCAGGCGGCCGCAAAGATTTCTTTGTTTCTTCGCGCTCTTCGCGTTGAAAAAATGACAAAGCATGGGTTCACCATGGACTTTGAGAAGGCC
>PMLN01000021.1 GCA_003158885.1 Anaerolineae bacterium | reverse complement strand
TATGGCCAGAATGATCCTTCCATCTCCATCCCGCCCGCTGAAAATCCGGCCTGGCTCTCGATCCACATGCACCAGATCAACCTGGAAGGTTCGGGACATTTCCCGATGATCGACGAGACGGCAAAATTCAACCGCCTGCTTACGGATTTCCTCGCGCTTGAATCAGGGATCAGCCCGCGCGAATTGCAATTGAAGGAGGAATGGAAACGGCGCGTACGGTAATGGGGGATGTATTTGTTTGTAATTCAGAATCTCATCTCCTAAGAAACTTTCTGAAGGCGCCTAATAACTTCAGTTAGAATAACAAAGGTGATTAACAATGAAATCTCTCTCCGGTAAATCGTTTCAAACGCGCGCCGTGCATGCCGGCGAACGCGTGCCTCCCGCCGATTACACGCCTGTGACCACGCCCATTTGGCCCAGCGTCGTATATTTGTACGAGAGCATGGATGACTTGGATGCCGTCTTTGAGGGCACCAAACACGGCCAGATCTATTTGCGATATTCGAATCCCACCACGGAAGCATTTGAGAACGCGGTTGCAGATTTGGAGATGGCCGAAGCCGCACAGGCCTATGGCTCCGGGATGGCGGCCATCCACGCCTCCTTGCTGGCCGCCGGTCTGAAAGCGGGCAGCGCGGTCGTGGCCGCCTTGGATGTCTACGGCGCGACCTTTTCCCTTTTGCGCTCCTTATTCAAGAGCCTGGATGTGAATGTGCGCATGGTGAATGTCACCGATCATGCGGAAGTGGAAACGGCTTTGAAGGAAACCGGCGCGCTGGTTCTATACGTTGAATCGATTTCCAACCCCCTGCTCAAAGTAGCCGATATACCCGCTTTGGCCGGGCTTGCTCATCGTCATGGTGCCTCGCTGTTGGTGGATAATACCTTCGCCTCACCTTACCTGCTTAACCCGGTTATACATGGTGCGGACTTCGTTATTCACAGCGCCACGAAGTATCTATCCGGTCATGGTGATGTATTGGCCGGCGTGGTCGCGACATCCAAAGAAAACAAAGCCAAACTTTTCGAGTTGAATAAACTGGTCGGCGGCGTGCTCGGTCCCTTTGAAGCGTGGCTGGCCCTGCGCGGCTTGAAGACCCTGCCCCTGCGCATGAAACAGCAATGCCAGAATGCCGGACAGGTGGCGGAATGGCTCAAAAAACATCCACGTGTGACAAAGGTCAACTACCCCGGCCTTTCCGATCATCCGCAGCACGCGCTGGCCAGGAGTTTGTTCGAGGATAAGGGCTATGGCGGTGTGCTATCTTTTGAGATCGAGGGCGCGGATAAGGCGCAAATCTATCGCTTCATGGAGTCCCTGAAAATCTGCCTGCCCGCCACCACACTGGGCGATGTGTATTCGCTTGTGCTGCATCCCGCCTCTTCCTCCCATCGCAGTCTGACTGCCGAGGAGCGTGCGCGCGTCGGGATTCCCGATGGACTAGTGCGCTTATCCATGGGGATCGAGTCCGTCGAGGATATTTTGTCCGATTTGGAATCCGCGCTGGCGAAATAACGCGGCAAAATAACCTGAACTTCAGACATGAGTTTGGAGGACCGATTTCCCAGCCGCAGATTTCACGGATTCCACTGAAAAGAGAGCAGGAGAATTCGTGGCAAAACGGAAGATGCTCGAATTTAAGTCCGAACATCGGAAGGGAGCACTCAAAGTATGTAAGTGCGGAGTGCGAAATCTTCGCGCAAGCATCCCCGAAGGGGGACCAGATTTCGCTTGAAGTCAATAGATTTCGCGCTCAAAATCAACAAACTTTGAGCGCACCCCCTCGCCATCAACATCTGGAATCTATGGGAAGTATTGTTTCAATATTTGTGCGGCCATCCGGCCTGATGTTCCATCCTTATCCAATTGCACGGTAAGATTTAATTCGTTGAACGCCGAAGCGCGGTCACCTTGTCTCAAATAATTCTCCGCCAAATGCAGATGGGCAAGGGCCAGATCGGGCGCATGCTTGATCGCCTGCAACAAAGTCTGCTGGGCGTTATAGAGCAGGCCGGCGTTGGAATATAACCATCCCAGCACATCCAATGTCGGCGGATCGTTTGGCGCCAGTTGGGCGGCTTGTTTTGCGGCGGGCAGGCCGATATCCAGGATCAGCAAATTGTTATCCGAACAAAACATCGCCAGCAGGCGCCAATAGGCCACATCGGTGGGGGCCAGTTGTGTTGCTTTTTGATAAGCGGCCAATGCCGAGACCAGATCACCCTTTTGAGAATATGCATCCCCGCTGGAAGCCTGCCACGCCGGGTTGTCCGGCTCGATTTGTGCGGCTTGCAAATATTCAGCCAGGGCTTGGGCAGTATTTCCCTGGCGCTTCCAATATAAGCCCCGCAGCGCATGGATGATTGCATCCTGAGAATCAAGCGTCAAGGCCTGATTCAAATCCGCGCCGCCATCCTGACCGTTTTGTTGGCGCGCCTCGCCCAGCCACGCCCACGCCTCGGCATTTTTGCCATTCGCACTGACGGCTTTTTCAAACGCCTTCTCGGCCAGCCCCCATTCTTCGACGAGTCCCAATCCCCGCCCGATGGCAATGAAGCGGCGCGCCGGATCGGATTCCGTGTCGGAAACGGCCATCGCCGCCCGCAAAGTTTGAACGGCCGGATCAAATTTGGGGTCCAGGGAGGAAGCGGATGTAAGTTCTTTCAACGCCCCGACCGGATCCGATAAAGTCAACAACAGCCCAAGTTGATAATGTGCATTTGCGTCCGAGGCGAACGATAAGCGTTTGACCAGGGCATTTTGTTCGGAAGTGGTATCGCCGTTCTCGTGATAAACAAGTGCGAGGCGATCATAAAGGAACACGTCGGACGGATAAGCAGCCGAACCGTCCTGCCAGATCACAAGTGCCGTTTGATGATCATTGCCATTCCAATAAGCCGTACCGAGCGCCTCCCAGGCCTGCGCGGAAAGAGGATCTTGGCTGCGTGCAATCCCAAGCAGGCGGATGGTCTCGGCATTGTTTCCTTCGTAATATGCCGCCAGGCCCGCCCGTTCCCAAAGATCGTTGCGCCAAACCAGGTGCCTCGCCGCCGATTCAAAGAGCCGCGCCGCATCGCTATATTTTTTCTGGGCCAGCGCGCTTTGGGCGGAGTGCAAATCGGCATAACCCGAATAAACGGACGGGCTGATCACCACGGCAGCGATCAACAATAGAATTCCAACGACGGTAAAATTACGGAAACGCATTAAAAGAATTATAGTTTACACTATCTTTGCACTTTAACAGAATTTGAATAGAAAGGCACGGCTCAAAGCGGGATAATAAGGTTAGCAACAATCTATCTCGAGGGTGAGCCATGCCCAAGCCAATTGTATGTCTGTCCGAGGCACTGCGCCAGTATCTGGAAGGCTTTCGTCCCTGTTTCAGCAAACGCCAGTGGAAGTACTTTGTGACCGTACTGCTGGGGTTGGTGGAATGCGAGGAGCGGAAGACGATGAGTGGCCACTGTTTGTTCACTGGTCTGTACGTGTTGCTCGGCCAACGCTGTCCACTCCCGATGCAGATGTATCGCCAGAAAGCGGTCTACCAACAGGAAGGAGTGGTCTTTGAGAGCAAGATCGAAATGGACACGCACCAAATTGAAAATTTCTATCTGCCAAGCATGATGGAGAATTAAACCCATGACTCAATCTTCGCGTACCTTCCGTATCTTCGTCAGTTCACAACGCCTTACAAGAGAAGGTCTTTCCGGGTTTGCGCGAACTTGCGGCTGCGGACGGTTGCCACCCTCCGCTCATGATTCGACTACACGCCCCTTTCGACATTTCCTTCGGTCGCAGGGCTCCGCTCAGAGCGCGATGAGGAAAATGACGGGAGTATTTGAGGAGGGAGTAAAAGCCTCGGCAAGTCAGGACAATGGGGAGAGAATAATTTCGGTTGTCTCGAAAAACGTCCCGAAGCATCGGCTAGGCGCACCATGGTGCGCCCCTACAATGAACACGAAGGGATGCAATATGAAATTGTAGAGTGAAGGGCAACATCCAGAAGGGGGAAGGCGAGGGATTGGAGTTGCGGAAGGAAAGGCTTCGGGACGGGAAATGGTTGCATCTCACGCCCTACCCTGCCCTCCCCAAATACGACGAGGAAATTTTAGGATGAAGATGGGTGGTTTGGATCGTCGGATTTAGGGAGGGGGGAAGAACCTGCAAAGGGCTTGGATTTTACTCTGTGTTAGAATTTATCTGTGGTAAAACGGACCCTGATCCTGCTTGCATCCAATTCACCGCGCCGCAGAGAATTGCTTTCACTGGGCAATTGGATGTTCAGCGTTTCCGTTTCCAACGTGGACGAGAGCCAACAGGAGGGCGAAGCGCCGGGGGATTACGTGCTGAGGCTGGCGGAAGCGAAGGCAAGGGCGGCGATGCTGCAGGCGCGGCCGGAACATATCATCATCGCCGCAGACACGGCGGTGGTGGACGGGAATTGCATCCTGGGCAAGCCGAAGGATATGAAGCAAGCCACCGCCATGCTCAAGTCGCTGCGCGGACATACACACCAGGTCTACACCGCGCTGGCGCTGCTGCGGATGCACGATGAACAACTGGTCACAGAATTATGCGTCACGCAAGTGCCCATGCGGGATACCAGCGATGAAGAGATCGAAGCGTATGTACTGACCGGAGACCCGCTGGATAAGGCGGGGGCATACGCCATCCAACATGCGGGATTCCATCCCGTCGAAAGCATGAAGGGCTGCTACGCTTCGGTGATGGGGATGCCACTTTGCCACCTGATGCGCGCGTTGCGAAAATTGGATGTAAACCCCGGCGCAGACATACCGGTGGCATGCCAATCCCTGTTGGAATATCAATGTTTTGTCTCGCGCGCCATCCTGCACGGCGAACAAATTGGATAAAAACAAAAAGGTAAACGCATGAAATTAACCCGCTGGATCATTTGCATTTCAATCTTACTGCTATTAGGCGCCTGCACGGCAACACAGAACGGAGGCGGTTTATTCCCCGGCCTCGGAACATCGCCCACACTACGCCCGCCAACCATCGGCATCACACACGCACCGGATGCCGGACCTGTGATGCAGAGTTACCTGGAGGCGTTCCAGAAGGGCGACTATGCGACGATGTATTCCTTAATATCGAAAGCCAGCCAGAGCGCCATCTCGCAAGCCGATTTCGGAAAGAAATACGATGAGGCGCTCAACATGATGAGCGCGGGCAAGCTGGATACCCAGCTTCTCTCAGAAACCCCCAGCCCCACCAGTGCACAAGCCAGTTTTCAGGTCACCTACCACACCACACTGGTGGGAGATATCCAACGCACCATCCTGGCCAATCTGGTTCTGGAAAACGGGCAATGGCGAATCCAATGGGATACGACTTTAATCCTGCCGGAACTCACCAGCAACCTTCACCTGGCGATGAAATACCAGATCCCGTCACGCGGCAACATCTATGACCAGAACGGCGATCCGATTGCCCAGGAATCGGACGCCTACGCGATCGGCCTGATCCCCGGCCAAATGGGCAAAGCGGCGGGATCCATTGATGTGGAACTGGGCAGGCTGATGAACACCGATCCGGAGAACATCCATGCCCTGTGGAAAAATGCGGTGCCCAGTTCCTATGTGGGCATTGCGGAGGCCACACAGGACGAAATCACAAAGGCACAGTTGGATCTGAGCCTGAGCGGCCTGCAAACCACCAAATACACTTCGCGCTTTTATTTCGACCAGGGCATTGCGCCGCAAACNNCTCGGTTATCAAGGCAGTGAGATCATCGGGCAGACGGGCATCGAAAAATCCATGGAGCAATACCTGGCGGGCAAACACGGCGGCACGCTGTATGTGGTGGACACGAACGGACAGCTGATCACCAAGCTGGGCGCGAGCGACCCGCAGCCGGCGGATTCCGTGTATCTGACCCTTGATAAAAACCTGCAATTCTACGCCCAGCAGGCGTTGACCGGTTATAACGGCGCGATCGTGGTGATGGAGCTTAATACCGGCAAAGTGCTGGCGATGGCTTCCTCGCCGGAATACGACCAGAACATGTTCGATCCAGCGAACACCAACAGCTCCTATCTTTTGAACGAACTAAACAACCGGAGCGATCAGCCGCTGGTCAACCGCGCGGCGCAGGGACAATATCCGCTTGGATCGGTGTTCAAAATCCCGGCCATGGCGGCGGCGCTCGAAAGCGGCTTGTACGCACCCAATACCACCTACGATTGCGAATATCATTTTACGGAACTGAACGGGATCGTGCTGAACGACTGGACATGGGATTTTTGCCAGAAGGCCCTAGCCGCCGGCAAGCAATGCAACACCCCTTCCACCACGGCATCCGGACAGCTCACACTGGAACAAGGGCTAATGCGTTCGTGCGATCCGTATTTCTGGCATATCAGCCTCGATCTGTTCAATAACAACCGGGCGGCGGATATCACGAACATGGCGAAGGCCTTTGGCTTGGGCTCCCCCACCGGCATCGGCAGCATCGCAGAGGCCTCGGGAAATATCTCCATCCCGACCACGCCAATCGAGGCAACCAACCAGGTGATCGGACAGGGCGATGTGCAAGTGACCCCGCTCCAGGTGGCGCGCTTCGTGGCGGCAATCGGCAACGGCGGAACGCTATATACCCCACAATTGATCCAGGAGATACAATCAGCGGACGGCAAAGCCGTCAGCATGTTCAAACCGGAAGCGGCGGGCACATTGCCGATCCAGCCGGACCGTCTGGCGGCCATCCAGGAAGCGATGCACTGGGTCATATCCGACCCGCGCGGAACGGGATGGTATCGGTTGTTGGGCATGAACTTCCAACTGGCGGGAAAGACAGGTACCGCTCAAACCGCAGGGGCACTACCCGATGCATGGTTCGTAGGATATACAGAAGACC
>PMLN01000230.1 GCA_003158885.1 Anaerolineae bacterium | reverse complement strand
GCGAACGGAGTGAAGCAATCTCCTGTTTTCATGTTGTCATTGCGAGCGAAGCGTGGCAATCTCTGGTAACCAGCATCCTATTGTTTCATATCGCGGCGAATATATTTTTACCCGCCTTTTTTTCTATAATTGTATTTGCTGTCTTGCAAAAGTCTAATAGGTGAAGAGCAAAGTTCCGAAAACAGGTATCTTTTTCCCTTTGTGTACGTAGTGTCCTTCGTGTTTCAGCATTTTTCTTTATAGTTTGATTCCAAGTACAACTTATGTAAGAGATATTTATGCCTTTCACTAATAACCACGGGATTCGTTATTACACGTTTGACCTCTTCCCCGCTGAAGTGACCCACGCGGTCTTTACGCGGCAGGGCGGTGTCAGCCCGCAGCCTTGGGCTTCCCTCAACGTGGGCGGGACGGTGGGGGATGAGGCGGTGCGCGTGCGTGAGAACCGTTATCGTTCCTTCGCAGCCCTTGGCCGGGGCATTGACTCGCTTTTCGATGTCTGGCAGGTTCACTCCGCGGACGCGGTCTGCGCCGATGCCCCGCGCGACCTCGACGCGCCTCTGCTTCAAGCCGATATCATCCTTACCGATCAGCCGCATGTCACGCTTTATATGCGCTTCGCGGATTGTGTGCCTATTTTATTTTTTGATCCCAAACAGGGCGTGGTTGGGCTGGCTCACGCCGGCTGGCTGGGCACGGTGCGCGGCACAACCTCTGCCGCAGTGAAAGCCATGCGCGAACGTTATGGCTCGCGGCCTGAAAATATTCTGGCGGCCATCGGCCCTTCGATTGGTGTGGATCATTATGAGGTCGGTCCGGACGTGATTTCACGCGTTCGAGAATCATTTAATTCCGCCGCCGATCGTTTGATCCAATCCCGGTCTGGCAAGACCTATTTTGATCTGTGGTCTGCCAATACCCTTCAACTTCAAGAAGCGGGCGTGGAAAAAATCGAAGTGGCCGGGCTTTGTACCGCCTGCCATCTTGACGATTGGTTCTCCCACCGCGCCGAAAAGGGGAAGACCGGTCGCTTTGGCGCCTTGATCGCTCTGGGCGGTTAAGCCACGACCAAAAGGCATCTTTGCGTTCACCCGCCCTCGCTCTTTGAGGGTCACGAGCTTGCATCTTTACATCTTCTCCCTTTGTCCATCCTCCATGAACCAAGATCCATTCACCATTCCCGCCCCCCGATTCTCGAGTATCGAATATCGAATATCCAGTATCTCTTCATCCCCCACCATCATCCATGACCCATGATCCATTTCCCAATTCCCATTCCCCATTTCCTTCCGGGTATGGCGCAAAAGTATCGGTAAGTTTTCTCAAATTGCACAAAACGCCTATTTTGCAACTTCCATTACGCCTTTTTGCGCCAGATTGGTAAAGTCACCTACAGTTTTGCGCCATACCCTTTCCTTCCCAAATTCGCACATTTGTTTTAGAATCTTGTGTGCTGGGGAACCATTCATCTCCCCTCACTTGCCCGTAGACTAAGATATTCGTTTTTTCGTTTTCGGAAAATTTTTTACTCAAAAATCCTTCAAAGAATGTTCCCGCCTGGAAGGCTTCCGCTTTTATTAATGGGGGGGCTGTTACTCGCGGCCAGCCTCGCCTGTGGTTTGAGTGCGGCCCCGGCAGGATCGGCTCCTCAACCAACCCTCCTGCCGAACCAACCCGCTCCACAACAGCCTGCTCCTGCACCAACTCAATCTGCTCCAACAGAAGTAAGCGCATTGGCATCTCCCACCTCTGCCTCTGTTGAAGCATTGCCCACCGCGGTCAACGATGGTCAGCCTACCGGCGGGGGAGGTGTTTTGCCCGCAGTTCCTCAGCCTTTCATTCCGGAATCCCGGCGCTTGACTCTGGAATATCCGCCCCATATCCGCGTCGGTGATGCGGATGTGATGCGCTTGACCCTCGAAGTGGATACCCTCGGCAATGTTACACCGACGGCGTTCGTGCAGGGCAATATCATAACCGGGAAGATCATCCAGATCCCCAATGTATATGATACGCATGCTGTTTTTGCCGAGGCGCGTCTGGATATCGCCGGGTTGAATGTCCAGCCTCCTGATGTTCAAAGCGAATCCCTGACTCAGGGCCAGTCTGCCACCTTTTATTGGAGCATCCAGCCGGCCAGCGCCGGAACGTTTCGCGGCACGGTCTGGTTCGATTTGCGTTTTGTGGATAAAGCCACTGGAAAGGAAAGCCAACAGACGATATCTGCCCAGCCCGTCCAGATAGACGCGAATAATTTTTTGGGTTTCTCGGGCGGTTTGGCGCGCGTTGCTGGCGGAGTCGGTTCCATCGTGGGTGCAGTTTTTGGTTTTCCCCTTGCCGATGACATTTTGAAATGGCTGTATGGCCGGTTGAAGAAATCTTAATAAGCCGTATATGCGCATGAGCAAGTATGTGACGAAAATCATGCTAAAAATTGACACTGGTTAGTGTTGCCCTTTTGTTATTAATGGTACAATTTCGCCCGTGCTTTTTCCGGCATAGGCGAAATTTTTTATCGGAGCAGACATGCAAAACGACTGGTTATATATCGGCTTGTTCTTCGTGATCGGGTTGCTCATCCCGGTCTCGGCTCTTCTGGCATCGTGGATCGTTTCGCCGAAGAAGCCCAACCCGATCAAGCAAAGCACCTATGAATGCGGCATGGAAACGGTGGGTGAGAACTGGGTGCAGTTCAAGGCTCAATATTATATTTTTGCGCTTGTGTTCCTGGTCTTCGATGTGGAAACCGTCTTCCTGTTCCCGTGGGCGGTATCGCTTGGCAGTCTTTCCCTGTTCGCGGTGATTGAGGGAATTATCTTTATCTTGATCCTCATCGCGGGCCTGGTTTATGCCTGGCGTAAAGGGATGTTGGAGTGGGTTTAACGCGTTGATATTTTAAAAGGCTGAAAGGTTTTAAACCTTCCAGCCTTTTCTTTGTGTTTAGGAGCGCCCATGAATTTTTGGTTTGANNTCGTGCTGATCTCGCTGATGATGGTGTTCGACGTTTTTCTGGTCTGGGTGGAGCGCAAAGTGGTGGCGCGCTTTCAGGACCGGCTGGGACCCAATCGCGTTGGCCCATTCGGGATCTTCCAGCCCTTTGCCGATGTCATCAAACTCATCATAAAAGAAGACATCACGCCCGCTGGCGCGGACAAAGTGGTTTATAACCTGGCGCCGATCCTGTCCTTGATGTCGGTGTTGTTATTGTGGGCGATTGTGCCGCTTGCGCCGGTGATCTTTGGCGTGGATTTGAACGTCGGCGCGTTATACATTGTCGCTGCCGGTTCGATTGGAACGCTTTCCATTATCATGGCCGCCTGGTCATCGAACAACAAATATGCCCTGATCGGCGCGTTCCGTCAGGTGGCGGTTTTGGTTTCGTTTGAGATTCCCATGATCGCGACCATGCTCATCCCGACCATCCTGGCGGGTTCGATGGGCATGAACGAAATCGTTCACGGACAGCAAAGGGTTTGGTATGTGGTTCTGGCTCCGCTCGCCGCGCTGACCTTTCTGATCGCGGCCATCGCAGAATTGGGGCGTTCCCCGTTTGATTTGAATGAAGCCGAGTCGGAAATTGTGGCTGGCTTTCATATCGAATATACCGGCATGAAGTTCGGCCTGTTTTACGCAGGTGAACTTTTGCATGCCTTTACCTTCGGCGGTTTCTGGGCTGTCCTGTTCCTCGGCGGCTATCATTTCTTTGGACTGGAGAACCTTGGTCCGCTGGTGGCCGCAGTCATCCTTTTTGCCAAGGCCATGTTTGGTTATTGGATCATCATGTGGGTCCGCTACACCGTGATGCGTATCCGCATTGACCACATGCTGGCATTCAACTGGAAGTTCCTGACGCCGGTGGCGTTTGTGCTTTTGATGTTGACCGCATTAATGAACACGCTCCTGCGCAACACTCCGAACGTAGTTTACATCCTGGGAATGTTCTTGACGAATGTATTGCTCGGCTGGATCATTGTTGAAATTCTGCGCGGATTTAGCCGGCGCGAACGCGAAAGAACGGAAGGCGTCGCCTCCGTCATCGCAGCCGCGCATCATTAGGAGAATGACATGACTGCCATGCAAATCTTCTTTCTGATTACCGGTTTGGTCATTCTTGGCTCGGCGCTGATGGTCGTGACAACCCGCAATCTGATTCATGCGGCCTTGTGGCTGATCGTGACCTTGTTCGGCGTTGCGGTGCTGTATGCCATTCTCAATGCCAGCTTCCTGGCTGTGGTGCAAGTGGTGGTTTATATCGGCGCAATCGCCATCCTCTTTATCTTCGCGGTTATGTTGACGCGTAAAGAGATGCGCGACCGCGGCCCGCAGTTGAACACTGGCTGGTGGTTGAATGCCATCATCGCCTTGCTGACCTTCGGCGGGCTGTTCTGGATGCTTCAGGGTTGGAACGGCTTCTCGAAAACCGCGGCCGATTTTCCATCCGGCTATGATGCCGTGGGGCAGTTGGGCAAGGCCCTGATTTCGCCGGACGCCTTTGTTCTACCGTTTGAAGTTGCCTCGGTTTTGCTGCTGGCCGCCTTGGTCGGTTCGGTTTACCTTGCATTCAATCGGAAATAGGAGTCTTCGATGATGATCCCGCTTTCCTGGTTTCTCATTCTTTCGGCGGCCTTATTCAGCATCGGGTTGTTCGGTGTGCTCTCGCGTAAGAATGCCGTCGCGATTTTGCTTGGCATCGAATTGATGCTGAACGCAGTGAACATTAACCTGGTTTCGTTTTGGCGTTACGGTGACGTTTCGCAAATGGCGGGACAGGTGTTTGCAATTATTGTTTTTGCAGTTGCCGCATCGGAAGTGGCGGTGGGCCTGGCGCTGGTCATTTCGGTGTATCGCCGCCGCAACACGGTGATCGCTGATGAACTTGATTTGATGAAGTGGTAAAGCAAATTGCAGATCCTAAAAGTCTTCAAGACTTTTAGGGCCTTGCGGAGGTTTCATGACGACTGAGACATTGATTTGGTTAATTCCACTGCCGCCGGTATTGGCGTTTTTTCTGATTGTGTTGTTCACGAATCGAAATAAGGCGCTCAGCCATACGGTGGCTGTCGGCGCGGCGTTCCTTTCATGGCTGGGTGCGATGATCGTATTTGGGAACTCCATCTTTAAGCCAGATCTCGGAAAAGCCCCGTTCGCCTCATCTTTAAACTGGATTCCAACAGCGGATACCTGGCTGAAGATCGGCGTGCAGGTTGATCCGCTCAGTGCGGTAGTCTTGTTCTTTGTGGCATGGACCGTTTTGATGATCTTCCTCTACAGCGTTGGTTATCATAACTATGGACAGCCCGCCGGTGATCACGATCATCCCGGCTTGCCGCCTCATGGTGCGACCGATGAACACGGTCACGCCGTCCCGTCCATCGAGCCGATGTATTCGCGCTTTTTTGCCTTTATCAGTTTATTCGCCTTTGGCATGTTCACGCTTGTGCTTTCCGATAACCTGTTGACCTTGTTCGCGGGTTGGGAAATCATGGGCCTGTGTTCTTATCTCTTGATCGGTTTTTGGTACGGAAAAGAATCAGCGCGCAACGCGGCGGTCAAGGCCTTCATGACCACCCGCGTCGGCGATGTGTTCATGCTGTTGGGCATTGCCTTCCTTTACAGCGCAACCGGTTCACTTTCTTACCGCGATATTTTCCAGCCGCAGGTTTTGCATGCACTGGCAAGTGTGCCGACGCCCATCTTCGGGCTTTCCGCCGCGGGCTTGATCGGTCTTCTGCTCTTCATCGGTACGGTCGGTAAATCGGCGCAGTTCCCGCTCCACGTCTGGTTGCCGGATGCAATGGAAGGTCCCACACCGGTCAGCGCCATGATCCATGCTGCCACCATGGTCTCGGCGGGTGTCTATATGGTCATTCGCATGTTCCCGCTCATCAGCCTCGATCCGAAGACCATGACGATTATTGCCATCATTGGTACGTTTACGGCGATCTTTGCCGCCACGATTGCAGTCGCACAAAATGACATCAAACGCGTGCTGGCTTATTCCACCATTTCACAGCTTGGTTTCATGATCGCTGCACTGGGTGTGGGCGCTTATGCCGCGGCTGCCTTTCATTTGGTCACTCATGCCTTCTTCAAAGCCTTGCTATTCCTCGGCTCCGGTTCGGTCATTCATGGCATGGAACATGGCGTTTTGCACACGGGCGATCACAGCGTGGATCCGCAGAACATGTTCAACATGGGCGGCTTGCGCCGGAAAATGCCGATCACATTCTGGACTTTCCTTATCGGAGGCTTTGCCCTTTCCGGCTTCCCGCTTTTGACGGCCGGCTTCTGGTCAAAGGATGAAATCCTGGCCGATGCGTTTAGCAACGGACACTTGATCGTCTTCATTACTCTGGCCGTTGCCGCCTTCCTGACCGCCTTCTACACCATGCGCCAGATCACTTTGACCTTCCTGGGCGAGCCGCGTACCAAGGAGGCGGAGCATGCGCATGAGACATCCTGGACGATGACTGCGCCGCTGGTTATTTTGGCCGGTTTCGCGATCAGTGCTGGCTGGGTCGGCATTCCGCAGGACTTTCTTGGCTTGCATTTGAATCCGAGTTGGTTCCATGAATTTGTCGGAAGCACCTTGGCGGCCATGCCGGAAGCGACTCCCTTCAGTTGGGTGGCCTTTGGAACGTCCCTGCTGGTTGCCTTGGGCGGCTTGTTCTTCGGCTGGCTGGTCTACCGCAACGTGGCCGCGCCCGAACAGGATAAACTCCAAATCCCGCTGCTCAAGAATAAATATTACTTCGATGAAATCTATAACTTCCTGCTCATCAAACCTTCTTATTGGTTTGCGGAAACCTTTGTGTATCAATGGGTGGACAAGGGTCTGATCGACGGCATCCTGCATTTCTTCGGCAAAGCTGCCAATGTCATCGGTTCGGTCGTCCGCAAGTACATTGATCTGTGGTTTATCAACCAAACGGTCGGCGATGGCACGGCTCATATCACACAATGGGTCGGTAAGAATTTGCGTCCAATCCAATCGGGACGCATCCAGCAATATATGCTTGTTTCGTTGATCGTTCTGCTGGCGATCGCGGGCTTGCTTTATTACCTTCTGGTCATTGTTTAGCCAGATAGGAGTGATGTGATGGACTTTTTGAATTCCCATCTTCTCAGCTTGATCTTGTTTATCCCGGCCTGCTCGGCGCTGGTGATGCTTTTCCTGCCCAAGGATGAAGCCAAACTCCTGCGCTGGTATACGCTCGTGGCAACCTTGATCCCGTTTGTCTTTTCCGTCTACTTGTGGGCTCAATTCAAATCTGACGCGGCGGGTTTCCAATTCCAGGAACAATACACCTGGTATGCGGCCATCGGTTCCTCCCTGCATNNTGGGCGTGGATGGCCTTTCGTTGACCATGGTCATGCTGACCACCCTGCTGACGCCGCTTGCCATCCTCGCTTCATTTAGCGTTTCAGATCGCGTCAAGCCCTACATGATGCTGTTCCTGTTCCTCGAGACCGGGATGCTGGGCGTCTTCATGGCGATTGACCTG
>PMLN01000273.1 GCA_003158885.1 Anaerolineae bacterium | reverse complement strand
CTCGCTTTTTGAGGGTTGCGACTTCGCGAGAGAATATCTTTTTCACGCCAAGAACAATCAGAGGCTTTTCAGCGCGGCCAATACCTCGGCGCTGTGCTCGGAGGGACGCACATTCTCAAAGACGCGGGCGATCTTTCCGTGGGCGTAGATAAAGCACCATACATAGAAATTTTGAACCTAAAACATAAAAGTTCTGACGGGTATCAGAACTTTTATGTTTATTGATTTACGAATTGATTGAAAAACCTAAGCACCGGAGAAACTTCTGTTAATGCTGCTGAACACATTGCCAATCCTCGGGCCAAAAATCATAAGCACCGCAATGACAACAATAGCAACAAAAACAAGAATTAACGCGTACTCGACCAGGCCTTGCCCATTTTCTTTGGGAGCGAAAAGCATAGCAGCCTCCTTTCTTTGTGAAGTTCCAAAAAAGCATCAACAACGATATTATAACTAAAAAAGGTCAAAATATTTCCCGTCAGCATTTTTGATAGGTTTTTAATGAATTTAGTAGGGGCACAGCGGGACGATCCCTTGTCAAATTTAGCGAAACCCTCCGCTGTGCCCCTACAATCAAACGATAAATAGATCAAAGGCTTTTCAAGGCAGCCAGCACCTCGGCGCTATGCTCAGAGGGACGCACATTTTCGAAGACGCGGGCGATCTTGCCGTGGGCATCGATCAGGAAGGTGGTACGGAGAACGCCTTCATATTCGCGTCCCATCATCTTCTTGGGTCCCCAAACGCCATACAGGTCACAGACGCGATGATCTTCATCGGCGAGCAGGGAAAACGGTAATTGATATTTCTCTTTGAATTTAACATGCGACTTGACGGAATCAGGGCTGACGCCAAGAACGGTCACGCCCGCTTTTTGGTAGGCGGAATAATCGTCGCGGAAATTGCAGGCTTCCTTTGTACAGCCGGGAGTATCATCCGCCGGATAAAAATACAGGATCAAGGGCTGGCCGCTGAAATCCGACAAGCGGCGCGTTTTATTGGTATCGTCAAGCAATTCAAATGCGGGTGCGGGTATTCCAGATAAGATAGGCATATCAGTAAACTCCTTTACATGTTATTTCAACGTACGGATAAAAGCAACCACCTGCCAAAGCTGAACCATAAAACCTGTACCGGCGGTCTATTTCAGGACACCAACTTTTTTCAGATTCGACTCCAGGATTTCCAGTGTAGCCGGCTTGATAATGATCGCGTTCGCACCGCCCTTTAGCACGCGGTCGCCGGTTTCAGGCTGATCATCGGAGGTGATCACAATCACGGGAACGGGAATTAATCGCGGTTCACGGCGCAAATAAGCCAGAATCTCCAAGCCATCCACGCCGGGCATATTGATGTCAAGCAGAATCAACCCAGGGGTAAAGCTGCTCAATAACGAAATCGCAGGGCTGGATCCATAGGCCACGCGTGCAGGAACGTCCAACACCGTCAACATTTGATACAGCGCGTCAGCCGTCGAACGGTTATCGTCAATCACTAATGCTTCGTTCATTGATCCTCCAAAATCACAGTGCCCATCACGGACACATCATACCCTTTCAGCTGGGAAACCGCATCCCGAAAGGCGCGCCCACTCAGCAATCCGAACAGGGGCGCCAGTAATTGGTTATCTGCGTATTCCTTCGGAATTACGAGATCGTAACGCTCCTGAAACAGCGGCACAAAGTCCAGATCGAGAGCCTGCGCGGCGGCCGCGATGCCCAGCCCGCAATCTGCGCGTCCCGAAGCGACTGCCGCAGCCACGCCCAGATGGGTATATTCCTCCTGATTGTATCCTTGAATCTTTTCGGGTGAAATCCCCAACAGGTTCAGGTGATAATCCAAGAGGACGCGCGTGCCCGCACCGCGTTGGCGGTTCATAAACCTAACTCCGCGACCCGCGGGAGAGTCTGAACGGCCAAGGTCTTCCAAACTTTTTATCCCCAGCGGGTTGCCACGCTTCACCAGGAGGCCCTGTTCGCGGCGGGCGAGCGCAACCACTTTCACCGGAATACCCGGCATGTACTGGCGGATGTAGGAAATGTTGAATTCGCCGGTCTGCGGGTCGAACAAGTGTGAACCGGCCAGATGAGCCTCGCCGCGGCGCAAGGCGATCAATCCGCCCTGCGAGCCGACGTTGGCAGAGACAAAACGACGGTCAAGGTCAGAAAGGAATTGGGCCATTAGATCGAGAGTCAAATCGTGCGAGCCGATGCAAAAGATGGTGCGCTCCAGTTCGGAGCGGCTTTTATAAAGATGGACCTGGACTTTCTCCCCGGCCTCCAGGCCTTGAACACCGGGCGGGAGAATCACCAGACCGTCCGCTTGAACCAGGGAGGTAATGACCCCTGCCCCGCGCGAAAGCGGCGCGGCGAGAAGTTTGTCACCGACCCTGCCCACGACAACACGAACATAGTCTTCATCGCCGGCGGGCGAATTGATCTTGCGGGTTAGCTGGGCAGTCTCAACGGGAAGCTCTTCCGGTTTTCGACCCAGCCATTTGGCGAGCAGCGGCTCGACAAAGATATCAATCGTCAAGGCAGCAGAAACGGGATAGCCGGGAACGCCAACGATGGGTGTCAAGTGCGAGGTGCCAAGTGTCAAACCTTCGGGTGCTTGATCCATGATTTTAGATTTTCGATTTTCGCTTGGCGATTGGCGGTTCACCATGCCCAAGATCACCGGATGGCCGGGACGAACGGCGACACCATGAACGAGGAGGTTCCCGAGTTTCTCAACCACTTTGGCGGAGAAGTCTTCCGCACCGGCCGAGGAACCCGCGTTCAACAGGATCAAATCATGATCCTGCGCGGCACCCTGCACACGCTGGCAGATCAAATCAAAATCATCTTTCGTGATCGGGAAGCGCGTCGGTTCGCCACCCATGGCTTTGACCTGGGCCGCAAGCACCAGCGAGTTGTATTCAAGAATATCACCTGATTCAAGTTTCGATCCAAGCGGGACAAGTTCCGAGCCGGTCGGCAAGATGGCTACACGGGGTTTGCGTGAGACCTTAATTTCAGCGTAACCCGAAGCGGCAATGGCGCCCAAATCCACAGCGCGTAAAACATGTCCGGCGGGCAGGACCAATTGGGTGGCGACGATGTCCTCGCCCAAGGGCCGCACATGGCTCCACGGAGCGACCGCAGCGCGGATACGAATCGATTCGGGTTTGCGAATATCGTGCGTGATCTCACCCTGCTCATCCAACGATTCGACATTCTCGATGGGAATCACCGCGTCCGCCCAATCAGGCAAGGGATCGCCGGTATCCACGTAATGTGACCGTGGACGGTGGACCGTGGACGATGAAGAATCGACAAGCGTAAATTCCAGGGGTGTTGAAGGTTGAGCACCGATGGTGTCCTCGGCGCGGACAGCGAAACCGTCCATGGCCGAGGCATGGTAATTCGGCGAGGAAATCCTGGCCCACACAGATTCGGACAAGACGCGTCCCAACGCGTTTTCATCGAGCGGGATGGTTTCCACGCCAAGCACACGCCAGAGATCGGCTTCTTTCAATGCCGATTCGAGGCGGGAGCGGGCTTGAGGGAGAGGGATATCGTGGAGGTAGAGGGACATGGCAATTTACGATTTAGGATTGATGATTCGATTGGCGATTTATCAATTGTCCAGATTGCGTAATCGAGCTTTTCGGGAATTCGAGACATAGGTATCGTGGATAAATTTTGAATTCAAAGAAGAACTACTTCCACCAGCTCGCCTGCGCTGAGACCGGTGGCGTCCGGCGGGATGCGAAGCAAGCCATCCGCAGAGGCAAGGGTGAAGATCAAGTTGCTTTTGCCAAAGATAGGCTCGGCGTCAATATTTACGAGACCCCCCTCCGTCTCCCCCCATTTTCTGCGAAAATTAGGGGAGAGAATGAGGGGGGTCAGCTTTACCGGAATCCAATCTTCGCGGCCGGCCTGCGAGGCGAGGTTCACGGTCAAGTGCGCCATCACAGAGGCACGCGGCTTATCCAGCGGCAGGCCTAATAATTTCTCGATCACCGGAACGACAAATAAATATCCATTCACCAGCGCGCTCACAGGGTTGCCGGGCAGGCCGATGACGGCTTTGCCATGGCAAGCACCCAGAATGGTCGGCTTGCCGGGACGGGTGTTAATGCCATGCACCAATACGCCCGGTGCGCCCAAAGACCCGATCACTTCGGCGGTCATGTCGCGCGCGCTGGCGGACGAACCGGCCGTAATCAGGATCACATCACATTCCGTCAAAGCATGAGCCGCGATCCTTTTTAACTCTGACATATCATCCGGCACGATCCCATAAAGCACAGGGTTGCCGCCGGACTTCGTCACCAATGACGACAAGGTATAGGCGTTGACATCCCGCACCTGACCGCGCTGAGGCTGCTGACTTGGATCAACCACTTCATCACCGGACGAAATGATCCCAACACGAATCTTTCGGATGACTTTCAAGCGGACGAGGCCGAGCGCCATTAAACCACCGATCTCAGCGGGACGCAGCAGACGACCTTTGGGCAGGACAACCGTCCCGGCGGAAACATCCTCCCCCACACGGATGAGGTTCTCACCGGAGGCGACCGCACG
Source organism: Anaerolineae bacterium (assembly GCA_003158885.1). Lineage (GTDB taxonomy): Bacteria > Chloroflexota > Anaerolineae > Anaerolineales > Villigracilaceae > Fen-1038. The sequence continues at coordinate 2,260 of PMLN01000273.1, read as the reverse complement.
CAGGATTTCGATTTCATCTTTCACCACAGAGCGCACTGAGAACACGGAGTGCACAGAAATTTTCTGATTTTCTTCTTCGTGTTCTCTGTGGTCTCCGTGTTGAACAACTTGTGTATATTCCAACATCACAACCGCATCCGCACCATCCGGCAACATGCCGCCGGTATGGATCAAGGCGCATTGGCCAGGCTTCAATTCAAATGAGGGTGCAGCGCCCATGGGAACTTCGCCGATGAGGTTTAAATAGGAAGGCAGGGAGTCGGTTGCGCCGAAGGTGTCGCGGGCGTGCACCGCATATCCGTCCATTGCCGAACGCGGAAATTCAGGCAGCGGATGCGGGGCAATCATATCTTCGGCCGTCACACGGTTCAAAGAGGAGGCTGTATCAATTTCCTCGGAATCCGTAATCGGCGCGGAGAGATGCGAAAGCAGGAGGCTGCGAGCTTCATCGGGAGGGAGGAGATGGAGAAATTCGGGCATGGGTAGAAGTCTGACAGGTCGAACAGGTCTTACAGGTCTAACAAGTCTAAGAGGTCTGACAAGTCTAAAAAGTCTTAGAGGTCGAAGAAGTCTGATAAGTCGAAAAAGTCTAACAGGTCTTACAAGTCTTAAAGTCTGAAAGGTCAGGTCAGCGGAGGTAGAAGGTTAGGGTCAGGAGGTAGGCGGTCAGGCCGAAGATGGCGATGGCATTGGCGGTCAAAAGATTCCAAAGAGGTTTGGCTCCGAACGATACATTGCGAAGCCAATAAATTTGAAGAAGCGCAAACGGGAGTGTAAGAAAAGCAGGCCAAAGCAGGCTCAGAGAGAAACCGAAAAAAGGCGCGGCGGCGAAGAAAACATAAGCGCCCAGCACAAGGAAATGATGGAATGGGATGGCGCGTTCCCAACTGAGACGGGCAAGCAGGGTACGCCGTTCATATTTCAGGTCGCCGGAATAAGCTGGAAAGTCAAGGGCGAGCAGCATGGCAAGCATTAAAAGAACTAGCGGCATGGAAACAAAAACAACCAGGTTGTGATAAGTGCCTGCCTGCAAAAGATAGGCAATGGAGGGTGACAAATAAGCGACTTGTATGGATAGGAGCAATTCGCCAAAGCCCCTGTCCACCAAACGAAGAGGCGGAACCGAGTAAACCAGCAGGACGAACAAGGAAATAGCAATAAAAAGAAAGGCCGGAGGACTCAAGAGGCGATCTTTATAGAGTAGAACGGCGATCACAGCCAAACAAGCCAGGGCAGCTATCGAAACGTATAAGGCTGCATCGCGCGTCAACCGGCGGTCGGCGGGCGTTTCGCCGGAAACGATGGGTTCATTCATAGGGCGAAAAACTTCAACCAACAGGCTCATGCTGAGCTGGGCGAACAAGACTCCCAGCAAGCCGAGCCAAAAAGCGATTGAGACCTGCGGCTTGCCCAGGAAATGCGCGATGCCGGCGCCGAGAATATAGGTCAGCGCGGCGAGAAGAAGATGGAGAGGACGGGAGAGACGAAAGATGGTTATGAGACGCTGCATAGTTTTTATTTATCCACGAAGTATACAAAAAACGTAAAACGCAAAGATAGCTTTTATCCGTCCACGAAGTTCACGAAGAGCACGAAAGAAAAAAGCGTAAAAGGCAAAAGCATCTCATTTGCTATTCGATATTGCCTGCATATTCTTTATCCATGAAGTATACAAAATGCACGTAAGAAAAACGTAAAAATGCAGGAAGAAAAAAACAGCCTTGGAGAGTGTTTGGAAATTCGGATTCACCAGAGACACCTGCACTTGCGCCAGGTGCAAGTGTAAACAGAGATGAACAACGATTTTGGGTCACTTTCGTTCTTGAAAATAGATCTTTCGGTGTTTATCGAAGCCCAATCAACGTTTATCCTCGTTCAACGCCCTGCGCCCTTTCAGGGTCTCCGGTTGAATTTTTAATTTTCAAAACACTTTCTTACGAGATTAAGAAACCTTTTTCAGGAACTCTTCGAGTCGGATGACGGCCTCCGGCAAGTTCCTTCTGCCGAGGCCCAGGCGGAAATGATTCAAGCGATCATCATACATCGTTCCAGGCAAAAGCAGGACACCGGCCTTGCGCACCAGGTCATCGCAAAACGATTCTACATCACCGCCGAGATAATGCGGAAAAGCCATGGAACCCGCATGCGGGCGAACCCATGAGAAGAGCTCCGCATGGCGTTGAAAGAAGCCATCCATGACCGCAAGATTATGCTGGATAATGCCCAGGTTTCGATCAATTAACTTTTGGCGGTTACGCAG
>PMLN01000279.1 GCA_003158885.1 Anaerolineae bacterium | reverse complement strand
TACACTAAAGTGCTCCTCCTACCCCAATTTTATCCCCTTTCAGACCCCCACATCTGGCGGTTATCACGGCAAGTCCCAATGAACCTTAATTCCTCCTACATTGGAAGGATTGCGTTTGGGCTGAAAGCGTTTATGATTCATCAATCAAGGAGATTGAATGAAAACTCGATTGGAACGCAAACAAATCTTTATGTTATTGACAATATTGACGCTCGCGCTGTTCGCCTGCAATTTGGGCACACAAGCTTCCAACAACAGCACGCAACCAACTACGCAACCACCGTCCTCCACCAGCATGCCATCCACCAATGTGCCCCTAGCCACCTCGACAACAGCTACCACGAAGTCCGCACACGGTACATCCGCCGAAGCGCAAGCCATGCTTCAGTTGGCAATCCAACACTATCAAGCGGTCGGACGCGACCAGGCGCTCAAGGATTTTACCAACCGGGTGGCGCCCTTCTTTGACCGCGACCTCTACGTAGCCTGCATCAACTCCCACCTTGTCCAAAGCGCAAATGGCGGTTTCCCCAATTTGGTGGGGTCATCCGTCCAGCCGATTAGCAGGGCCAGGTGGGATGCCGCTGCGACCGGCAAGGTCGATTCGATCAACTACTCATATATCGACCCCGCCACCGGAGTTAACACACCGAAGACCTTATATTACGAAAAGGCCGGGTCGGAAGATGTTTGCGGGGTGGGAGCATATCAGCAATAGGCATTGCTTATCAATAACAGCGGGTTATTGGTTACGATCAATAACCCGCTGTATGTCAGTGAAAGAGAATATATGCGGATGGCGGTATACTTATTCGCATGGAAGAAAAATCAAAAGTCCAAAAATTACAAAATTTTATAACTGCCAATCTTGAAAGAATCCAAATCTGTGGCAGAAATGGAAGTGACAGGCTTAACTTCCCAGACTTTGAATTATTTCCATTCGATTATTTGGAATATGCAGAAGCAGAAATGGTTGGCATTGAAGAAAACGATAATAAAAAAATTAATTGCATATCACATTTAAAACGTGCAATTGAATGTGAATTAGACTCCTTCCTATATGCCATGGGCTTAAGTACATTTGTCAAACCAGTCAATTTTCCAACAAAAATGGAATGGATGGGGGGAATGGGGATATTTACCCCTCGCTCATTGCGAAGATTGAATTCAATCAGAAACGAAATGGAACATGATTATTCGATTCCTAAAATACAAGACATTGAACTCTATTTTGATTTAACTAGCACTTTTGTTCATACGCTTGAAGGATTTCTGGTTTTGATAGATAACAATCAAATCTTATTTTGGGCAGAAGGCAGAAAAAATTTTGATGAAACTGTTTTTTCAGTTTCTTATGACTACAAAAAAGCAATTCTTAACTATGAATTAGGCCCTGAAAAACAGTCTGAAATTCTAAGCTTTGAACCGTCAAACAAAGACGAGTTTCTTTTTGCTTTTCGAACTTATTTACTCTTATGCAGAAATGCATCAGATTTAGTGGATAATGCTTTTGTCATCAAAAAGATTCAAAATTAAATCATTTCTTCATCCAACAATGGCAATTTCAAAAAGACCCTCAGTTTTTTAACCGAAGATCTTTTTTTTAGCAATTTGACTCACTCTCCCGTTGGCACCCAGATATTCTTGACCTGTGTCGCCTCGTGCAGGAACTCGTGACCCTCGCCCTGCTCACGCGACATCCAGTCACGCGGCAAGCCATATCCAACCCAGGTCCGCTTCATGTTGGCAGCGGATTCGTTCTCGACGTGGTAACTGCCCTCCGCAGAGCCAAAGTACCAGACCGAGTCCACATCTTCGTGCTGGACGAGAGTCTTCATTAGATGATCGCGGTCGCCAGTAACAATGTTGACCACGCCGCCGGGCACATCGGAAGTATCCAACACTTGATAAAAATCAGTGGCACTCAAGGGATACTTCTGGCTGGGGATCATCACCACGGTGTTGCCGCGCGCAATCGCAGGCGCCATCAGCGAGACAAATCCCAGCAAAGGCATTTCGTCGGGACAGGCAATGCCGATCACACCCATGGGCTCATTGACTGCAACGGTTATGCCGCGTAAGGTTGTTTCTTGCACCGTGCCGCCATATTTATCCGCCCACGCCGCATAGGTAAACAATCTTTCAACCGAGGCGTCCACTTCAGCTTGTGCAGACTCCGGTGTGCGTCCGGTCATCTCGACGATGCGCTGCACGAATTCGGCGTTGCGCGCATCCAGGTTCTCGGCGATGAAATATAGAATTTGCGAACGGTTATAGCCATGCCGCATGGCCCAACCGGGTTTCGCCAGATGGGCGGCGTGCGCGGCTTCAACCGCATCGCGAATATCCTTGCGATTGCCGTCGCCGACCTGACCAATGATCTTTCCATTCGGATCGAGCACGGCCATGGTGTACGCGCCATCGGGACGAACCTGCTTGCCGCCGATGTACATCTTGGGGGTGCGGTCAACGTGCGGGAGGTTATGTCCATCTGCGCGCGCTGCTGAAGGCCCTTCGACTACGCTCAGGACAGGCATCACCGGACGGGCTGGAACGTGCTCGCCCCATTTCTTTCCATCAAAAGGCGGTCGAGTAGGCGTGCCTTTCGCCGTATCGAGACCAAAGTCCGGACGCGGACGAGCCATCCAAACCGGCCGGACATATTCAAACAAGCCCTCTTTGCCGCCCTCGCGTCCAAAGCCCGACTCGCGATAACCGCCGAAGCCCGAAGCACCATCGAATAGATTCGTGGAGTTGACCCACACCGATCCGGCTTTAATTTTGCTCGCCACATCCAACGCGAGATTAATATTGTCGCTCCACACGCTGGCGGCCAGTCCATAACGGGTATTGTTGGCAAGTTCAATCGCCTCGGCAGGCGTTCTGAACGTCAACGAGACCAGCACGGGGCCGAAGATTTCCTCCTGGACCGTGGCCGCGGCAGGATCGAGGCCGGTCAGGAGCGTGGGCTTGTAAAAGAGCCCCTTCTCAGGCAGTTTGATATCCGGCTGATAGCACTCCGCGCCTTCGCGGATGCCCGTCTTCACCCAACCGTCAATCGTGTCCCACTGGGTCTGGTCAACGATGGCGCCCATGTCAATACATTTGTCGAGCGGATCGCCCACGCGCATGTGATCCATGCGATTCTTCAATTTCTGAATAAACCTGGGGGCAACATTTTCCTGCACGATAAGACGCGAGCCTGCACAACAGACCTGGCCTTGATTAAACCAGATCGCATCCACCACGCCTTCCACCGCCCCATCCAAATCAGCATCCTCAAACACAACAAAGGGACTCTTGCCACCCAGCTCGAGCGATATTTTCTTGCCAGAGCCAGCCGTCTGACAGCGCAAGGTGCGCCCGACATCGGTTGAACCCGTGAACGCAATCTTATCCACATCCGGATGCGTAACGATCATCGAACCCGCGCTGCTACTGCCGGTGATGATATTGATCACACCCGGAGGCAGCCCTGCTTCGGCGACGATTTCGGCGAACAACAAGGCAGACAGGCGCGTATAGGAGGCAGGCTTCAACACAACCGTGTTGCCCATGGCGATGGCAGGCGCAATCTTCCAACCCAGCATCAATAANNCAATTGCGCCCAACCGGCATAATAAGAAAAGTGGCGCGCCAAAAGCGGCACATCAATATCGCGCGATTCGCGGATGGGCTTGCCATTGTCCATTGACTCGAGAACAGCCAGCAAACGATGATGCTTT
>PMLN01000220.1 GCA_003158885.1 Anaerolineae bacterium | reverse complement strand
GTTTTCTGCGATGGTTCTTTCGATAAGGCATTTTCTGCTTCTACTTCAGTATTAAAGTATTGACTCGATCCTAAAACAGTATCGAAATTGGTTGGTCCCCCGTATCTCGGGTCTGGACCACTTGCCCAACTTACTTGACTCTTATTCACATAAATAAAGAGCAGCGTTTCCCAACCCTGATTCCCCGGATCATTTGATGGCCATGGAGAGTATGCCGAGCCAGTTGGGATCAAAGTAACCGTATAATCACCGTCTACTGGACAATCAAAGCTAACTCCTTGACTCACTTTTGCAGAAACTGCAACTGTGTTGGTTAAAATGTTTGACTGATTTATTATGACAATTACCGCAATAGATAGAATTAATATGATGACTACAGCAAAGAATACAGATAAAATATAAAATTGAAATGGGTTTGATGAACTTCTCTTTTTTTTCTTGGCTTCCTGTTCTGCTTTTCTTTGAGCCGTAGCATTAGCTTTCTGTAGGGCCTTTTCTGCAGCTTCGCGTCCAGCTTTTAAACGTGCGGTTTCGCGTTCAGCTTTTTTAGCAGCTTCTCGTTCAGCTTTTAACCGTATAGCTTCGCGTTCCTTTTCCAATCGCGCCGCCTCGCGCTCTGCAGCTTCTCTGTCTGCCTTCTCTTTCGCTGCTTTTTCTAGAGCTTCGCGAACTGCCTTTTCCGCAGCATCACGTTCGGCTTGAGCCTTTGCCAATTTCTCGGCGTTTTCTTGTGCAATCAGTTGTTGGGTATCTAGTTCTTCCAGATAGAATAAAAGTGCTGAGTTTAATGAATTCAACCCAATATCTTCATTATTACGTATGTCTACGTACTGACGCGTGATCAGTCGTAAAGTTATCGAAGAGTCTTCATCACCTCGTGCCATCACTGGAAATATTCGTTTGCTATATTGTTCAGCATAACTAATTTCGCGCCTTACCCACACCGAATCTTTTGAGTCAGGTGAAAGAATCACAATCACAGCGCTTGCACCTTTAATTGCTTTTTCAATTTCTACTTCCCAAATAGGCGTGCCGGGCACTAGCTTTTCATTATCCACCCACACTTTAATTCCTTGATTACGCAGGAACGTCACAATCTGCCGCATGACTATTTCGTCTTTGCGGCTATAGCTCATAAACACGTGACCGGTCAATGACTGTGCCAATGAAATCCCTTGTTAGAATTATTTTGTTTATTATAAGCGGGAATCAAAATTGAGTGCATTGCGGGTAAAATAACATCTGTGCAATGTCATGACACTTGACACCTAAAAATCTGACGCCGGAGAACCCCCATGCAACTCAAAGGAATCTACGCACCCATTGTTACACCCTTCAATTCCGATGAATCCATCAACTACGAAGCATTNNGAAAAAGCTGATTGACTTCGTGCTGGCTAACGGCGTGGTCGGACTCGTACCGGGCGGTACCACAGGTGAAATCTATGCCTTGAGCGATGAAGAACGATTGGGGTTGTTCAAATTCATCAAGGATTATGCCAAAGGCCGCGCCACGCTGATCGCCGGGACGAATTCCGGCGCGACGCGGGATGTAATCCGCTTTTCACAACTCGCCGAAAAATTGGGCTATGACGCCTTGATGGTGGCTGTCCCGCCCTATTCGCGTCCCAACCAGCGCGAACTCCTGGCGCACTATCGCGACGTGGCGAAGTCGGTCAGTATTCCCATCGTACTTTACAACTTTCCGTGGCGCGCCGGGACCGAGGTCGGTTATGAGGTACTGGACGGCCTGACCGAACAGAAAAACGTGATCGGCATCAAGGAAGCCAGCGGAGAGATGGGACGCGTCTATGAGATGCGCCTGCGATACGGCGAGCGTTACCAAATGATCTGCGGCTCGGATGATGAAGCCCTAGATTATTTCCTGTGGGGCACGCAATGTTGGATCGGCGGCGCGGCTTCGTGCGCACCGCGCCAACATGCGGAGGTGCTGAACGCCGCGCTGGCAGGTGATTTCGTCAAGGCGCGGGCGTGCATGGATAAACTCCTGCCGCTCATGCGCAACCTGGAAAGCGGTGGTTACACACAAAAGGTCAAACATGGCTGCGAACTGCTCGGCATACCAGTCGGCAACCCTCGCCGCCCGCTGTTGCCACTGACCGAAGAGGACCGCAACGAGTTTGAGCGCATCTTCAAGGCGATATCTGATAATCGAACATCGAGTATCTAATATCTAATATCGAGTATCTAATATCTAATCTCTCCCTTATGAAACGCATTTCATTCCTTGACTCTCACACAGGCGGCGAGCCGACCCGGTTGATCGAAGAAGCAGCATACCTGGAACTCGATTCCGGTTCCGTCGCTGAAAAGTTATCCGAACTGAAAACGAATCACGATACCTTCCGCTCGCAGGTTCTCAACGAACCGCGCGGGTCGGACGTGCTGGTCGGCGCGCTGCTCGTCCCACCCTCCGACCCGGCCTGCCAGTTCGGCGTGATCTTCTTCAACAACGTCGGCTACCTGGGCATGTGCGGACACGGCACGATCGGTGTGATCGCATCGCTCTCATATCTCGGGCGAATCACTCCCGGCTCGTATCGAATCGAAACCCCGGTCGGAGTCGTCGAAGCAACCCTGCACCCCTCACCCCCTCTCCCGAGGGGAGAGGGGGTGAGGGCCCTCTACCCAAACCGTGTCTCAGTCCGCAATGTGCCGTCCTATCGCCATCTCAAACAAGTTGCCGTTGAAATTGACGGGCGCACCATCCACGGCGACGTGGCCTGGGGAGGCAATTGGTTTTTCCTCGTCCACGATCACGGGCTGGATGTGAATCTGCAAAACCTCGATCAACTCACCAACTTTGCATGGCGCGTGCGAGAAGCCTATACCCGTATGGGGATCAGCGGGGCGGACGGACATGAAGTGGATCATGTGGAACTCTTTAGCGAAACGCCGGGCGCGGACAGCAAGAACTTTGTATTGTGTCCCGGCAAAGCCTATGACCGTTCGCCCTGCGGCACCGGCACCAGCGCCAAGCTGGCTTGTCTAGCCTCAGATGGCAAACTGGCGGAAGGGCAAACCTGGAAACAACAATCGGTCGTTGGGAGCATCTTTGAAGGCCAGATCCAGATCCAGGATGGGAACATCATCCCCACCATCACGGGCGAGGCATGGGTAATGGCTCAAGGTGAGTTGTTGGTGGATGAACGCGATCCATTTGGAAACGGTATAAGAGTTTAATTAGCCACCGAGTCACGGAGACGCCGAGAAAATAAAATCTGTGTGTCTCCGAGTCTCCGCGGCAAGAGGTTTTTCAATGGCCATCAAAAAAGACATCCTGATCATCGGCGGCGGTTCGATCGGATTGAACTGCGCCTACCGCCTGCTAAAAGCGGGACGAAAAGTAACCATCCTCGAATCAAAGGAAATTGCAAAAGGCAGTTCATCCGGTAATGCGGGGCATATCGTGCCAAGCCACATTGTGCCATTGGCCGCGCCGGGCATCATCGGCACCGCTCTGAAATGGATGCTCGATTCGGCGAACAGCCCTTTCGGAATGAAGATCAGTCTCGACCCTGCCTATCTTGCGTGGCTGATCCGATTTGCAAGCGCGTGCAATGAAGCCAATGTCAAACGCGCCATCCCGCCGCTGAACGCACTGGGGCAATTGAGCTATGCCAACTTTGCACGACTCATCGCTGAAGAGAAGTTCGATTGCCATTATCAGCAAACCGGTTTGTTGTTTTTATACAAGACCGAAGAAGCCTTCGAGGGCGGCAGGCATGAAGCTGAAACCCTGCACCAAAACGGCCTGCCCGCCGAAATTTTGGATAAGGAGGCGGTACACCAGCGCGAACCGGCCGCCCTGCCGGATGTGATCGGCGGCGTGCATTTTACCGGTGATGCATCGTTGAACCCGGCGCGGTTCCTGGAACTGCTGGCAAAACGGGTACGCGAACTGGGCGCGGATATGCGTGAAAACACCCCGGTCACCGGCTTTGAGATCCGCGATCAAAAGATCCATATCGTTCACGCTGCGAACGAAGATTTTGAACCAGAACAAGTCGTGCTGGCCGCTGGAGCCTGGTCGCCTACCGTGATGCGCGGATTGAATTTGAATATTCCGATCCAACCTGCGCGCGGCTATAGCCTGACCATGTCGGCGACGAAGAAGATGCCAGGGCAGGCATTACTGCTCGGCGAGCGCCGCGTAGCTGTCACACCGATGGGCAATTTGTTGCGCTTCACCGGCCGGCTGGAATTGAGCAACCTGGATACAACGCCCAATCCAAAACACATCACGGGCATCGAGCGCGCGGTGCGTGAATATATTCAACTGGATGAAAAACTTGCCATCAAAGAAACCTGGGCCGGGCTGCGTCCCACCACACCGGACGGGATGCCGATCATCGGAATTTCGCCCAGCCATAAGAACCTGATCCTTGCCACAGGTCATGCCATGCTTGGGCTTTCTCTCGGTCCCGGCACGGGGCAAATCGTCTCAGAGCTTGCAAATGGAAAAGCACCGGCGTTCGATATCCGTCCATTGAGACTGGAACGATTTCAGTAGGCCACAATTCCCAGCTTCCATCGGCAGGCAGCTCTTATCGAACACTCGAAAGATCCCAAATATTCTTACCGAATTATTAACTCCCCTCCATTGACAAAACAAACAAAGGAGTGTAAAAAGATACCGACTGGTCGGTTTATTAGTCATTACCCCACCCCTCTTCCGTTCCCGACCCCAAGGAGAGGGAGATCGAGTTGAACCATGCAGCAACGCAGCGAAGAGACACGCGCACGAATCCTGGAATCAGCGATCAAGTTATTCTCCGGACGCGGCTTCAACGCCGCCAGTGTGGACGATATTTGCGCGGAGGCAGAGATCAGCAAAGGCGCGTTCTATCACCACTTTGAGAGCAAACAAGCCCTTTTCCTGGCACTGCTCGACGGCTGGCTGAAAACGATTGATAACGCCATCGAAGCCTCCAAGGGTAAAACCGCGCCCGAAACCTTCATGCAAATGGCGGATGCCTTCCCGTATATTTTCGAGACAGCCGGGAATCATTTGCCGATGTTCATGGAATTCTGGCTGCAGGCCAGCCGCGATGAAAAGATCTGGCAGGCCAGCATCGCGCCCTATCACCGCTATCATAAATATTTCACATCGTTGATCAAGAAAGGCGTGGATGAAGGTTCATTTGTAAATGTGGATCCGCAGATTGCTTCGCGCTTGATCATCTCGGCAGCCATGGGCTTGCTGTTGCAAAGCCTGCTCGATCCCAAAGGCGCAAAATGGGAAAAGGTGGCACGCGAGAGCACGACCCTGTTATTAAATAGTTTGGTCAAGAAATGAGGAAGTAAGAATGATTTTGATTACCGGCGCCACGGGTCACATTGGCAATGTACTGGTCAGAAAGCTGGTCGAACGCGGTGAAAAAGTCCGGGTGTTGATCCTGCCCGGAGAAAGCCGCGCCCCGCTGGCGGGCTTGGACGTTGAAGCGCTGGAAGGCGATGTGCTTGATATGTCTTCCTTATTCAAAGCGTTGAAGGGTATACGCGGAGTCTTTCACCTGGCAGGCATCATCTCGATCATGCCCGGAGAGAATCCCTTTGTACGCAAAGTCAATCTGGAAGGCACGCGTAACATGATTCGAGCCGCGAAAGAAATGCACGTGAGGAAGTTGGTATACACGAGTTCGATCCATGCC